>QIKV01000165.1 GCA_003233115.1 Oceanospirillales bacterium | reverse complement strand
ATCATGATCCCGGCAACTTTTGCGTTTGCCCATTACTTTAGTAGCATGTGGGTCCTGTCAATAGGGGGCATATTCATCATCGCGCGCTTCTTGTATTCCGCCGAATACCTCAAAGATCCCAAGACACGCGCACCGGGCATGTTTCTTACCCTGGCTGCCAATGCGACGCTGGTGCTGGGCGCGTTGGGCAGTCTGTTGATAAAAATGTTCTGACCCGAATATTTCATCAGTCAGTCCAGGACCACAAGTACTGTCAGCCCAATTGCGGAAAATGGAAATCCGCACCTTTGCGGATGCCGGTATGCCAGCGCTGCGTGACCGCTTTGACGCGGGTATAAAAGCGAATACCTTCCGGGCCGTAAATGTGGTGATCACCGAACAGTGATTGTTTCCAGCCGCCGAAACTGTGGAACGCCATTGGCACCGGGATCGGGATATTCACGCCGACCATGCCAACCTGTATTTGCTGTACAAAGTTGCGTGCTGCATCACCGTCACGGGTGAAGATGGAAACCCCGTTGCCGTAGACATGCGCGTTGATCAAATCTACCGCCTCGTCGTAGGTATTGACCCTGACTACACACAAAACCGGGCCAAAGATCTCCTCCTGGTAGATACGCATCCTGGTCGTTACGTTATCAAACAGGCAGCCGCCGATAAAGAAACCAGCCGGCTCGTCCACGTGCTTGAAAGCACGCCCGTCCACGACCAGGTCAGCACCTTCTTCGACACCCAAGTCGACATAACCCGAAACCCTGGCGTGGTGTTCCGCGGTGATCAGCGGCCCCATTTCAGCACCTTCGACGTTACCCGGCTGAATAGATAATGCCTGTACACGTGGTTTGAGCCCGGCGATTAGAGCGTCCGCCGTTTCATCACCCACGACCACGGCCACCGAGATGGCCATACAGCGCTCACCGGCCGATCCGTAGGCGGAGCCCATCAGCGCATCAAGCGTGGCTTCCAGCGGCGCATCCGGCATCACCAGCATGTGGTTTTTGGCGCCGCCCAATGCCTGTACACGCTTGCCATTGGCACAGCCAACTGCAAATATTTTTTTCGCGATCGGGGTTGAGCCGACAAAACTGATAGCCTTGATATCCTCGTGTGCAAGGATGGCATCAACCACCTCACGATCACCGTGAACAACATTGAACACCCCATCGGGAACACCGGCACGCCGGACCAGATCGGCCATCAGCATGGAGGCACCCGGGTCACGCTCCGATGGTTTCAGCACAAAAGTATTACCGCATACCAATGCCATCGGGATCATCCACAACGGCACCATGGCCGGGAAGTTAAACGGTGTAATACCGGCAACAACACCCAGTGGCTGCCGGAACGAATACGCATCCACACCGGTACCGACATTGTCAGAAAACTCACCTTTGAGCAGTTGCGGCGCGCCACAGGCAAATTCGACCACTTCCAGACCACGGGTCACCTCACCCAGGGCGTCGTCCCGTACTTTGCCGTGCTCGGAGGTCAGCAACCCGGCCAGTTCTTCTTTGTGTTCCTCAAGCAGGTTTTTAAGACGCGACATGCAACGCGCCCGGCGCAGTGCCGGCATTGCGGCCCAGGCCGGAAAAGCTGCAGCGGCCATTTTGACCGCAAAATCCAGTTCCCCGGCTGTTGCCAATGGTACCTGTTTCTGCACCTGGCCGGTTGCCGGGTCATAAACATCACCGTAACGCCCGCTGGCACCTGCATATTTTTTGCCGCCGATGAAATGGGTCAGTTTTTCCATTGCTTAGAGTGCTCTCAAAATCGTTCTGAGTGTTTCAACCGCCTGCTGAAGATGGCTTTGTTCCATAATCAGCGGCGGACTGAAAGCGATCGTATCACCGGTCACACGGATCATCAGGCCGGCATCAAAGGTTTTTTGCACCAGTTCCGCTCCACGCGCACCTGGCTGGCCTTCAATCGCCGCCAGCTCGACCGCACCCATCAAACCGTAGTTACGAACGTCGATCACGTACGGCTCATCTTTCAGTGAGTGCAGAGCATCTTCAAATACCGGTGCCATTTCAGCGGCACGCTGGAACAAGCCTTCATCTGCGTACACTTCCTGGGCCGCTTTACAGGCAGCCACGGCCAATGGGTGGGCGGAGTAAGTATAGCCGTGGAAAAGCTCAATAGCATTGCCGGGTTTGGACATGAACTCATTGTAGATTTCATCTTTTACCAGAACCGCACCCATGGGTACCGTTCCGCTGGTCAGGCCTTTGGCAGTCGTAATAATATCCGGGGTTACAGCAAACGCCTGGGAGGCAAAATTGTCTCCCAGCCGTCCGAAGCCGGTAATCACTTCATCAAAGATCAGCAGGATGTCATGCCGGTCGCAGATTTCACGCAAACGCTTTAAATACCCCTTTGGTGGCATCAAGACACCCGCAGAGCCCGCCACAGGCTCCACGATCACCGCCGCAATATTGGACGGATGATGCAGGTTCACGATGTTTTCCAATTCGTCGGCCAGTTCAATGCCATGTTCAGGCAAGCCACGCGAGAAGGCATTTTTATCGATTAAATGCGTATGCGGTAAATGATCCACACCGGGAATCATGGAATTGGAGAACTGCATCCGGTTATAAGGTATGCCGCCAACGGATATCCCGCCGAATCCAACGCCGTGGTAGCCACGTTCACGGCCAATCAACCGGGTACGGGAAGCCTGGCCGCGCTCTTTCTGGTAGGCCAGCGCGATTTTCAGCGCCGTGTCCACTGACTCCGAACCGGAGTTGGTGAAAAATACGTGGTTCATGCCTGCCGGCGCGATCTCAGCGAGCATATCGGCAACTTCAAATGCCGCCGGATGCCCGAAATTAAAATGCGGCGCATAATCCATTTCTGCAGCCTGGGCCTGGATGGCCTCGACGATCCGTGCATGGCCATGGCCTGCATTGCAGCACCACAAGCCCGCGACCATGTCGAGGACCTGGCGGCCATCCGGGGTGAAGTAAAACATGCCTTGAGCACGCTCAACCAGGCGCGGGTGTTTCTTGAACGCCCGGTTGCTGGTGAACGGCAGCCAGAACGATTCCATCGAGAGATTATGTGCTTTCATTCCAGTACTCCTTACAACCTTCCTAATCCAGAATTATTATCAACTTGACGCTCAGGCAATTTCCAGGGCTTTCGCTGCCGCCACATAATCATAGCCAAGGTCACGCGCGACGTCTTTATAGGTCACCTTGCCGCGATGTACGTTCAGACCCGCCAGCAAATGCGGATTATCCAGCATCGCCTGTTTCGCACCTTTATTGGCCAGGGCCAGAACGAAAGGCAGCGTCACATTGTTCAAGGCAAAAGTAGAGGTACGTGGCACCGCGCCGGGCATGTTGGCAACGCAGTAGTGCACGATATCGTCAACCATGTAAATGGGTTCTTCGTGCGTGGTCGCATGGGACGTCTCAAAGCAACCACCCTGGTCAATCGCAACATCGACCAGAACAGAACCTTTGCGCATTGCAGCCAGGTGGTTCCGGGTAACCAGTTTGGGCGCAGACGCACCCGGGATCAACACGCCGCCAATGACCAGGTCTGCGTGGTGCAGGTGGCGCTCGATGGCACCGGCACTCGAGTAAACCGTTTGTACGCGGCCATGAAAAATGGCATCAAAATGCTGCAGCACTTCCGCACTGCGGTCCAGGACGACCACCCGGGCACCCATGCCAACCGCCATCTGGGTTGCGTTAAAGCCCACTGTGCCACCACCAATAACAACCACCTTGGCGGGTTCGACACCCGGCACACCACCCAGCAATACGCCGGACCCGCCGTGCGCCTTTTCCAGACACCAGGCACCCGCCTGAATGGAAAGCCGGCCTGCCACTTCCGACATCGGCGCCAGCAACGGCAAGCGACCGTGCCGGTCGGTAACGGTTTCATAGGCGATACAGGTCGCTCCGCTGCTGACCAGGTCTTCAGTCTGCGCTGCATCCGGTGCCAGGTGAAGATAGGTAAACAGCGTGTGATCGGCACGCAGCATGGCGCGCTCAACCGCCTGCGGCTCCTTGACCTTGACGATCATCTCTGCTTTTTCGAATACCCTCGGCGCATCAGGGAGAATATGGGCGCCGGCGGTTATGTAGTCCTCATCTGCCATACCAATACCGATACCTGCATTGGTTTCAACATATACTTCATGCCCGTGATCGGTCAGTTCACGCACCGACGCGGGCACCAGGCCGACACGAAATTCATTGTTTTTAATTTCTTTTGGGGCACCAATTCTCATGAGAATACCTTTAAAATGTGCTAATAAACTATCTTATCTATATTAATGTAGTTTTTTATGCTATTTATATTAGGCAACCAGACTATTCATCTGGTTTTGAGGATTTTTTCAACATATTAAATGAGCAAGCAACGAAAAACCCCCAAAGTGCTGGATCGTACCGACCGGCGCATACTTGAATGCCTGCAGGCCGATGGCCGGATTTCAAATGTGCAACTCGCACGGAAAGTCAACCTGACACCTACACCCTGCATTGAGCGGGTCAAGCGCCTTGAGCGACACGGCTACATCCGCGGATATACCGCGATCCTGGACCCGGAACTTGTCAATGCCAGCTTGCTGGTATTTGTCGAAATTGACCTGTCACACAATTCGCCCGACGCGTTCCGGAAGTTTCGTGACGAGGCACGCCGGCTACCGGAAATCATGGATTGCCACCTGGTATCCGGCAACTTTGATTACCTGATCAAAGCCCGCGTCAGCGACATGAAAGCCTATCGCGAACTGTTGGGTGAGAAGATACTCTCACTCCCGGGGGTCAACGGTTCACGCAGCTATGTGGTGATGGAAGAGGTCAAAGAAACCTTGAATCTGCCGTTATTTTGACAGGAATGATATGAGCACGATTATCATCCAGCATGACGACTGCCTGCGCCACGACCCCGGGCCCAGGCACCCGGAATCCGCGCAACGGGTAAAGGCCGTCATGAGTGGTCTGGACGGCCTCAGGGGACTGCAGAAATTACCTGCGCCGCGTGCAAGCACCGATCAGATCACACGTGTCCACCCGGCAGAGTTCTGGGCTGGATTACAAGCCGATGAGCCTGCCGAGGGATACTTTTCCATCGACCCGGATACGCACCTGAGCAATGGCTCAATCAATGCGGTACTGCGGGCCAGTGGTGGTATCTGTTTTGCCATTGACCAGGTGCTGGCCGGCAAGGCACTGCGGGCTTTTTGTGTTGTGCGTCCACCCGGCCACCACAGTGAACCGGAAAAGGCCATGGGCTTCTGCCTGATCAACCACATTGCCATCGGCGCCATGCAAGCACTCGCCAACCCCAGCGTCAAACGCGTTGCCATCGTTGATTTTGATGTTCACCACGGCAACGGCACACAGGCAGTATTTGAACAAAACCCGGACGTGATGTACGTATCCAGCCACCAGCTACCGCTGTATCCGGGTAGCGGCCATATTGAAGAAACCGGGTGCGGCAACATCCTCAACCTGCCGCTGGCGGCAGGTGACGGTGGCAACATTTTTCGCAGCGCCTGGAGCAGATTGGGGTTGCCGGCCATCCACAGTTTTGCACCTGACCTGATCCTGGTCTCGGCTGGTTTCGACGCGCACCAGCGTGACCCGCTGGCGCAACTGGAACTAGAGGATGAAGACTACCGCTGGATCACCGAGGAAATCTGCGACCTGGCTGCTGACGCCAGCCAGGGACGCGTCGTGTCCATACTCGAAGGCGGCTACGACCTGCAGGCACTGGCCACCGCCAGCCGCGCCCACGTGCAGGGTCTGATGTAGGATGGAGCGGGTGATGGGAATCGAACCCACGTAGTCAGCTTGGGAAGCTGAAGTTCTACCATTGAACTACACCCGCAGCGTGATCATCACAACACTAAATTATTTTTTCTTGCCTCTCAACACGGCACCAAGTACATCTTCGATACCTTTTGCCTTCTCTTTAAGCACTTTGTTTATCCCGGCCTTCAGGGCGGCTTCAGCAACACTATTTGCCAGTTTACTGGCAATTTGTTTCGCAGCAACATCCGTTGTCACACCACCCTGGGCCCGGCCAATACCTGACATCTTTATGGACGGCAGTATAAATTCCGTGACCTTGTCAGGCAACAAAGCCGAGGTGGCCCTGACCTGGGCCCCGCTGAGTTCGAACTGCTCGATGATCACCTTTGTGACCTCACCCCCCACAGCTTCGCTATCCCCGCCTGAGGCGCCCTGAATGTTATTCAGCAGGGTCTGCATATTGCTGCCACCGGCATCATCACCTTCAAAAACAATCTGCGGGTTGCGAATGCGAATGGACTGGATCACCAGCACATCCTTGCCCAGCGACTGCAAGTCAAGGTCAACCTTGATGCCTTCCATTGCAAAGAGATTGGCACGTGAATACCCCTTGGGATTTGCAACGGTTAAACCGCCGATGCTTGCCTTGCCTTCTTTCAGACTGATGGACACATCTGAAACGCTGACCTTCGTTTTCAACACATCCGAGCCAACATCTTCGATCACGCCCGCTACAATGCTGTCGAGATTAACCACGACCTGCCAGGTAAAAATTACCAAAACAAGTAAAATTCCGCCTATACCAATCAATACTTTTTTCTTCATGGCCTTGCCATCCTGTTATATCCCGCTTGCACCGCCTGCCCCCGGAGCAGGTAATTGAGCAAATTTATCAAACACTGCAGTCAACTCACCCTGGTAATGTTTCCAGTCACCGGATTTGGCCGGCAAACGGGCCGTTGCCGAATTGAAATGATCCACCACGGCTGCAATCGGCTCAAGCCCAAGCGACTGCTGGATTGCCTGCAGCGCTTTTTCAGGGTCATCACACAACTCATCATACTCCATTTCGATGAAATTCAACGGCAACGAAGCCCGGCATTTCTGCAGTAATTCCACCTGTGACTGATATTGGGCTGCCAGTGATTCCAGGCCCTGGTACCCCGTCTGCATCCACGCAACTGCCATGTCGCGTGGCTCACGAGTCAGCACAACGATGGAAGTTCCCGGAAAATACCTTGCAATTGCCGGTAACATCTCAGCGTTGAGCCACTGTGTGTCGATGACCTTCAAGCTGGCCGGTAACTGGCTGTCCAGGCCCGTCGCTTTCCAATAGTGGCGACGGCTCATCCTGATGTTGCTTTCATCAAGACTGCCCAATGCGTTTGCGCCCTGCCGGTCTGCCAACCGCACCAGGCGGGCCTGCTGCTGGACGGGGTCCTCCGGCAGGTAGAACAGCCCGGGGTGCTGTCCCAGCGCGGCCAACAACCGTTTGCGCCCGGAACCGGGCCAGGCAAAAACGAATATTGCCTGGCGGCGATTATCCCCGGGCGGTTGTAGCGGCCAGTCTGCAGTGACTGCTGTATCCATGGCTGACGCCGGCAGTTCACCAATCGATTCGCCCTGGTAAAACTGGTCTGCGAGTTGTGCCACGGCCGCCGGCCGGTCTGCCAGGCCACGGTATTCCATTACTGCCGCTGTATAATCCCCGGCCTGATCCAATGCTGCCGCAAGCAGTATTTGTGCCTGCCGGGCATGCGCTGAATCGATATCGTCGCGCTTGAGCATCTGCTGCAACAATTCGATGCCCTGATCGTCACCCGCGTCATACATTTGCCGCGCCCGAAACAGTACTGCATCAAATAATGGCTGCTCCATGGCCAGCAGCATATCCAGTTGTTCCGCTGCGGCCTTTGCGTCTCCGCACTCCTGCAAAACCCAGGTCAGCATCAGGCGGGTCTCGGGTGCAATGGTTTTATCCTTCCGGGTTGCATTGTTCTGCAATGATTCCAGTACTTCGAGCGCCTGGTCAGGAGCGCCATTTTGCGTCAGCACTGTAGCCAGGCGCACACCGACCTTCTCCGGTTCAAATCCTGTCGCAAGCAAACCCCGCAGTTGATCTGTCGCCTCATCAAAACGACTGCTTTCCATCAGCATATCCGCATATTGCATGCCCAGATCAGGACGCTCCGGCGCCAACTGCACTGCTTGCGCCATTACGCCCAGTGCATCAGCAGTATTGCCCAGCAGCGTTTCTACTTTGACCAACCCCATCAGTACTTCAATATTGACTCTGCCCATCTGCAGCGTTTTGTAGAAGTTTTCTTTTGCTTCCCTGATCTGGCCACTGTTCAACTGGGCGCAAGCCAGCCAGTCCCTGAATTCTGCTGTTTGTGGCTCGGCCTTTGCCGCGTTCTCGAAACACCGGATCGCAAACCCGGATTGACCTGCAGCGAGTAAAGCACGGCCCAGGCAAAACTGGCTCTGGACGTTGTCCGGGGCCAGTTTCACAGCTTTTTGCAAGTAATTGATAGCGCTGTCGTGTTGATCCTGCTCGAGCAATGCAATGCCAATAAATGTCAGGGCCTGCACATTGTCCGGATCAATATTCAATGCGATCATCAATGAATGCTCGGCAGCTTTAAACCGTGACTGGCGAATCTCCAGGAAAGCAATGCCGTTGCGGGCATCCACATTATTGGGGTCCAGACCGACAGACTTGAGGAAGTTTTTCTCTGCTTCATCGTAGTCCGGAATGGCCAATTGCATATTGCCCAGGGCAAAAAACAGGGTCGCATTTCTCGGTTGTGACTTGATGGCCTGGTTCAGTAGTTCGATTGCCTCCCAAATGTCACCCTGATCGCGGCGCGCCAGCGCAAGGTGAAACAATGCCTCGGTGTGCATCGGCGATTTCTCGATGACAGGGCGTAAAATCTCCTCCACCTCTTTGAACTTGCCTTCTTCCAGCAATTTGATGGCTTTCTTGATCATGCTGTCTGCCTTTTCTGTGGCCAGTTTTGTGGCGGGACGGCCCTGCGTGTGCTCTGCATCACACGCTCAACAATCAGGTCATCTGCCCAACTTTCCATTTTCCAATTTTTTAAAAACGCACAATGGCCACCAAAGTGTGCCACCAATAGTTCAATATTGTCATTTTCCGGCAGATTCTTGAAGTCAGCAACCGGCACCACCGGATCATCTTCTGAAGTCAGAATGGTGGTCGGAATCTGTATGGCCGCCAGGCGGTCACCTGCAATCGAGTAGCCCTCAAAATAGTGATCCAACGACTCAAACTCGTAATAACGCGTGGCGAAAAAGCCGGTTCTGGCCCGCAAGCCCTGCAACGCATGCCATTCTTCATACGCATAGGCATCCGGGAAGATCGATTGTTTGTGCTTAAGCGATTTCGACCATTTGCGGATGAAGTAGTTTTCATAAATCGAGGGCCCGTCTTCCATGGCTTTAAGCACATTGGCCGGCGAAACCACCGGGCACACGGCAATGACCTGGTCAAGCAGCAAGCCGGCTTCCGGCGCCTTTAAAGCAACCCTGAGAGCAAAATTCCCACCCAGTGAATAACCCGAGAGCGCCCAGCTTTGTACGCCCGTGCGCTGCTGTACATCCTTGCAGGCATTGACAACTTCGTCCAGCAGACAAGAGTGAAAAATTCCCGGGTTCAGGTGGTGCGTATCACCATGGTCGCGAAAGTTCAGGCGAAATATGTCAAAGCCCTGCTCAAACAATGCGCCGCCAACACCGACCACATAATTGGAGCGACTGCTGCCTTCCCAGCCGTGAAACAGGATAACAAGGCCCCTGCTGTCACCTGCCTGCTTAGAATAATGCCCCAGCAAACGCACACCGTTACCGCCGTCTACAACCCACTCCCGCTCGGCAGCCAATAGTGATCTTGCCCGCCTGCCGACAATCTGTCGACGGTAGCCACTACTGTTGATCAGTGACTGTGCATGTGTATTGCGCAAGCCGTACGCTGGGCGAAATGTTGCAGCAGTGATCGTGGTTCGCTTCATGCGTCAGCCAGCGTAATTTTCAAGAACTGCAGCCCGCGCCGCATCCGCCACCGCTCGCCGGGGTCTTCCGGCAGCATCAATCAACGGCAAAAAACGAATATCTGCCTGCGCGCCCGGCCGGGCCAGTACCCTGCCAATATTCACCATCATATTCTCACCCTCCCGAAAAGAAATATCGTCATCCCTGTGGCCATCACGCATATAACGAACCATGACCGGCTGAACCGGGCATTGTGCGTCCACTGCCGCGCGAAACAGGCGGGCATGAAAGCGACGCACCGAATTTCCCGGCAGGATACCGCCTTCAGGGAAGATGGCGACGCGCTGTCCCTGCTTCAACCTTTGTATCATCAGCGTGGCAGCACCACTGGCCGAATCGCGGCTGCCACGCTGATGGAAAATGGTATTGCCGGCACGTGCCATGTAGCCGAACAGGGGCCAGCGGTCGATTTCGGCTTTGCCTACAAAGCACATGGAGCGAACGCTCTGCATGACCAGTATATCCAGCCAGGAAAGGTGATTCGCCGCTATCAATACCGGCCCATCTGCCGGCGCCCCCCTGACACGGGTGTTTACGCCAAAAATCCAGAGTAGCCTGGATGCAACCCGGACCGCTGTCGCTTCAGCTTTCAGGCTTCCTTCTTCAGTGCCCAGGCCGTTGAAATGATTGATCAGCATTAACGCTGGAAAAAGAACCAACAACAGGTAACCAACAAGCAGCACAGTACGGAAGGTAAATCTCAGAATTGAAGCAAGTATTGAAATCATTATCCGGTTCTGGCCTTGCGCAAAGTGGCGCAAAGATTATAGTAAAAAGGGGCCGGATACATTTAAAAAAATGTATCCGGCCCCTTTTTAGGCCACAATACGCACCCGTTTATTTGCAGGAACCTGCCGGATTTAGCGATCCGTTGCCTTATGAAGCAATTTGAAGTCAAGATCATCGGCAGTGGCGCTACCTTCACAGTCAACGCAGGCGAGTCCATCCTGACTGCCGCACTGCGCCAGGGTGTGATGCTGCCATATAGCTGCAAGAACGGTACCTGTGGCAGTTGTAAGGGCCGCCTGGAATCCGGTGACGTACACTATCCGTTTCATCCCCCATTGGCGTTGACCCGCGCCGAGATTGCCGCAGGCGCAGCATTGCTGTGCCAGGCAGAGCCAACCGAAGACCTTGTTATCCACGCCCGTGAAATTGAAGCGGTGCGGGATATCCAGGTACGTAAAATGCCGGTACGGGTGACCCGCAAGACCCTGCTGGCCACGGATGTGATGCGATTGAAGATCAAACTGCCCACTGCACAGCGACTGCAGTTCCTCGCCGGGCAGTACCTGGAGATACTTTTGCCCGGGGGTAAAAGGCGGGCGTTCTCTATCGCCAGCCCACCACAACTGGAAGACGAAATTGAATTGCATATCCGCCATGTCGAAGGCGGTGACTTCACCGGCTGGGTTTTTAATGAGTTAAAAGAACGGGACATTCTGCGCATAGAAGGGCCACTGGGGAATTTCTTTATCCGCCATGACCAGACCGACCGGCCAATGATTCTGATGGGTGGCGGTACCGGATTTGCACCATTGAAATCAATGCTTGAAGACCTGCTGTCACACCATGACCGGCGCCCGCTCCACCTGTTCTGGGGCGTGCGAAGCCGGGCTGAACTGTACCTTTACGAACAAGCCCTCCACTGGGCAGAGCAAAACGATCACATCCGGTTCTCTACCGCCCTTTCAGAGCCCCGTGGTGATGATGAGCCGGGCAGTTTCCACGGTTTTGTACATGCAGCGGTACTACAGCAGTACGCGGACCTGTCCGGTTTCGATATTTACATGAGTGGCCCGCCTGCCATGATAGACGCCGGTCGTACGGCCTTCCTTGAAAATGGCGCTGATCGGCAACGGATATTTTTTGATTCATTTGAATTCGGCCTGGATGTACCCGTCAGGATTTTGGCAAAACCGCACTAAGGGGTAGCCACCAGCAACGATTCCTTGCCGAGACCTCGGGTTTATGCGTGTCTAATCTTCGGATTCAAATCTTCGGATTCAGGCTGTAGGTTCCGGTAATGCTTGCCCGGGCGAGCGTATGCGGGGCGATCGCGCTGAGAACCCCGGCACCATTGAATTCTCCTTCCAGGGGACAGCGATCGATGTCGAGCGCATGCAGCGTGAACACATAATGGTGCACGATGCTGTCATTCCAGGGCGGGCAGGGTCCGTCATAGCCAAAGTATTTCCCTTCCATGTCGGCATCGCCGGCAAACCAGTCCGTGTAATTATTCAAACCCTGCCGGGTGCCACCGGGCCCAGCCGGTCCGTCTTTGCCCCGCGCTGTCACGGCGCTTGAATACTCGCCTGCAGCGATGGACCTTGCCGTTGCCGGCAAGTCGACCAGCACCCAATGATAAAAATCCACGCGCGGCAGGTCGGCAGGGATTTCACGGCCTTCCTGGTTAACGTCATCCGGCCTGCCCGGCACATCGGAATCACAGCAGATAAGAACCAGGGATTTAGTGCCATCGGGAACCTCATTCCAGTCGAAAGCTGGATTGCGGTTGTCCGACATCGTTACATGATTCGCCGGGTCCGGCGCGCAAAATGCGCACGCGGTCGGAATCGCTTGATTATCGCCAAAACTCGTGCTGGTCAGGTTCATATCCATTCTCCGGTGAAAAAATGCCACTATCCGGTTGAAATCAACGTCGGCATCGAGACATGAAAAAATACAAAAGCGCATACGCATAAAGCGTATATAAGGGTCGAGCCAGGACAAACACTATTTTGCCAGAAATCAATAGCTATTGAAAAACGGTATTTGAGATGGATCGGGGTCCGTGACGGGCCTACACGCTGCCGTTCATGCTACCTGCCGGACGGTTGTCGGGGACCCGCATGAGCATGAGTGCGGCAATGGCAGCCATGCTCGCTCCAAATATGAACGCGGCAGCGGGACCGAAGGCAGCCCATGTTCCGCCGAAGATGATGCTCGCCGGCAGGGCACCGATCCCGATGGCACCGTTGTAGTACCCAAAGGCTGAGCCTTTGAGATCTGCCGGTGCCAGGCTGGCAACCCATGCACGCTCTACCGGTTCGGTGGCGCCAAAGTAGAGGCCGTAGGCAAGGAACAGGCCGATGAGAGCCAGCGTGGACGATGCGATCGCCATGCCCACATAGATGGCAGCGTAGAAGACCCATCCAAAGAGCACCAGCGACCTGCGCCCGGTCCGATCCGACAACCGCCCGCCTATGAGGTTTGATACCATCTTGACAAGACTGAACAGCGACCACAACACTGCGATCCAGAGCACGGGAACACCCGCGTCGCTCAGACGTAGCAGCAGGAAAGCGTCTGCGCTGTTACCGAGGGCAAACACGGCGACTGCGGCCATGAGCATCCAGTAGCCCGACCCCAACTCCCGGCCTCTCAGGAATACTGAACGGCCCGTAGTTGTGATGGTCTCTGTCTGCTCTGGCTCCTTGACGAGATGTGCAATGATGAATATCACGATAGCGGCTGGAATCACGGCCAGAAAAAACACCGACCGTAGTCCGAATCCTGCCCACAGCAAAGCTGCTGCAACCAGCGGCCCCAGAACGGCCCCGAAGTGGTCAAGACTGCGATGGACACCAAACGCCGCGCCACGACTCTCTACAGGTGTCACATCCGCTATGAGAGCGTCACGCGGAGCGGTCCGTATGCCTTTACCAATGCGGTCAAAAAAGCGTATGGCAACCACAAACGGCCATGTCGCAGCGAAGCCGATGAGGGGCCTGACTGCTCCAGCGAGTCCGTAGCCGGCATAGATGAACGGCTTGCGTTGCCTGGCGCTGTCCGTCCACCAACCTGAAACAACCTTCAAAATGGCGGCTGTCGACTCTGCGACTCCTTCGATAACACCGAGGGCGAGAGCCCCCGCTCCGAGCGTTGTGACAAGGAACACAGGGATGAGTGGATAGATCATCTCGCTGGACAGGTCGGTAAACATACTGACCAGCCCAAGCGCTACTACGGTCCTGGGGACACCTTTGGTGACCCTCCCGATGATTCCCCTGAATCGACTCACTCAGGGGGCAGAAAGACGTGCCGTGCCTGCCGGCAACGGTTGCGGTGGCTGGCCCTGATTCATACGCAACGCGTTGCGGAAGCAGGTCATTGCAGGTTCCAGTTCACCCTGGCGCTCCAGCAATTGGCCGAGGGCATCGTAGCCCACGCTACTGGGTTCCAGTTCAAGGCTTTTGACCATGTGCTCACGGGCCTTGCCCCACAGGGATTCGCCCGCACACAAACGCCCCAGCGCCAGATGCAGGCCTGCATCTTCAGGGTGCTGCTTCAACCATTTCTCACATTGCTTCATACGTTTTGACCTGTCACCCGCACCCGCTTCGCCGTAACGCAAAACCAGTGATGGATTCCATTCATTCTTCAGGCTTGAGGTGATCACTGGTTCAGCCAGGTCGGCCCGTTCCAGGCGGCTTGCAGTGGCGGCAAATGCCTCGACAACGGCTACATGATGATGCATGGGTCGCGAGATATGCTTCCAGGCCGCTTGCAGTGCATCCACATTCTCTGCAATTCGCAAGCTGTTAACCGCAACTTCTTCCTGCAACGCCAGTGCCTGTTCATCGTCCAGCACGCCGGCCTTGCGCAGCGCTGGCAACATGCCCTGTAATTCATCCCATTCACCCAACTCACGGTAGCAACGCAGTAACAGATCAAGTACCTGGGGGTGCTTGCGCCGGCGTTTATACAAATCTTTTAATACCGGCTGTGCAGCAGCATGATTACCGTTGTCCAGCAACATTCGAGCCCGGGTCAGCTCTACCAGGAAGCGCTTTTTGGAACTACCGCTGCCGGCCTGCTCAAGGTAGTATTCACGCCGGTCATGGGCATCCTGGCCATCTGCAGCCTGCGCTGCGGCGAGGTAATGCGCGGTGGTCTTGCCCTGCACACTGGCAGATTTCTCCAGCGCCTTTTCGGCTGCGCTCCAATCACCTTCGGTCAGTGCCAGCAAACCTTTTTCCAACTGCTTGAAAGCACGTTGTTCGCGCATTCTTCTGGCCGTCTCAACCGGCATACGCCAAAGCCAGACGATGAGTTGTACCGTAAACCACAAAATAACCAGGGCTGTTATCAGTACCAACACGCTGGTCTCTACCGTCCAGTCACCAAAATTAATCAGCACGCGGCCAGGGTCAGATTTAAACATGGGCGCCAGCGCACCCGCCGCCAGCAGCAGCAGCAAAACCACCAATACGAGCAAACCCCGCTTCATTCGCCGGAATCCCCGGTTTCAACCGCGGGGGCGGATTGCAGCAATCTGCGGCTGTCCCGCAATTGCCGTAGCTGTGTCCAGGGAGCACTGATATCCGGCATTTCCGGGGCAATATCAACCTTTTGCATGGCCGCCACTTCACGCAGCTCAGCCTGCACAGCCGATGATGCGGTGTTGAAAAACTGTTCGAACGTACTCTCGACCCGGCGCAGGGACGAGGTATAAACTCCAACATCGCTGCGCATCAGCGCGAGACGTGCAGATTCCAGTTGCAACCACACGCCCTGGCGGAGATAGTCCTTGTCTGCAAGGCTTAGCAAAGGTTCTTCTTCGACAACCCGCCGCCGCACCGTTACCAGTGAAGACAGGGTGCTTTTCAGACTCTCCCACCAACCCGCGTCCGCCGGCAATTCAGCAGCAGGCACGGCGGTGGTTTCGCCCCGTAAAGGCAACTTCGACACACCGGCTTGCAGCGCTGTTAATTTGGCTGCAAGCTGCACACGATCAACCCGCGGCACCGTTGCCAGCGCCCGCCGGGAGGTGGCAATACGCTGACGAACACTCAGGAACAGCGGATCATTCAACGCTTCTATCTGAACATCTGCTGCCTGTAACGCCAGGTCGGCCGCCGTTGGATCAGAAAATAACTGTAGCCGTTCATTTGCAGTACGCAACAGAAAATCAATTTCCGCAATTTCCAGCTCAACACTGCTGTTCTGGCTTTTTGCGGCCACACTGGTAAGACCGGTTTCCACCGTAGACAGGCGCTGCCCGAGGGACCTGACGCTGCCCTGCAGCGCGGCAATTGAAGCTGTACCCTCACCGGACTGCCCCTGCAAACTGTCAATTTCACGCGCGGCCACATTTATCTCTTGACCGAGCCTTGCAACCTCAGCCGGATCCACTCGCGACTCCGCCGTATCCAGTTGCGCCTGGAATGACTCCACCAAATCTGCCAGTCGGTCCTGCTTCACCTGTAATCGGGCCAGTATCTCCTTTTGTGAGGCACCATTGTCATCTGTGGAATTGGTTTGCCACCACTGCCAACCGGAGGCAGCGATTGCTGCCAAAGCCAGCAACAACGCCAGCAGCGCAATCCCCTTGCCGGATGAGGCAGGCTTTTTCTCCTGCAACAATCTGTCTACCGGAGCTGTCACAGCATTTTCGATTTCTTCATTCAATTGCTTGCTATCCTCTTTTGCCCGACCCCGCCTGTATGAACTGAACCAGGTGGGTATTGCCCGGTCCTTCCGCTACTGCAACGTGCGATGCGCCCGCCTGTAGCAAATGATGCTTTATACGGCCGGAAATCACCAGTGCCGGTGCATGCAAAATTTTGTTCCAGGCCGCCGCTGGCAAATACTCGCTGGCCAGGTCAAGCGCTGAAACGCTCGTCCATACACTCAGCAAATCTTCAGCACCGGCCAGTTCGTCAATCAGCTTCTGTGCAGGCCTCACGGGTTGTCGCTGGTAGACCATCGCCATGGATACTGTCCAACCCAGGCTACGCAAACCCGTGGCCAGCTTTTCGCGCCCACCCGGCGCACAGAAGATAACAGCCTTGCCCTGATCCGTAGCCAGTTCCGGCACTTGCAGCAGGGCCTCGGAAGTAAATCCGGAACGAGCCTGCAGATGAACCTGGTGACCGGCAGCTTCAAGTTGCGCACGGGTCGCTGCACCGACAGCGGCAATTTCCAGCCGCTTCAATAAATCCGGCGGGACATGTTCAAGCCCAAACTGCACAGCCCTTGGACTGGTAAAAACAGCAAGTTTTCGGCCCTTGTATGCGCTAAAAGCCTTACGCACATTCAGCCCGGGTTGCTGCGCGGAGAATTCGTACAACGGCATGACTATCGCGCGTATACCGGTTTTATCAAGCATCCTGGCCAGTTGCAGGGATGCCTCCAGTGGACGTGTTATCAATACCGTGGTCACAATGCAGCAATAATCCGTCCGGCGCCATGGTGCAAAAGATCTGCGGCTACCCGTTCGCCGACGGCGACGGCTTCAACTGCAGAAGCTTCACCCGAGGCCTTGATGATTTCCCTGCCATCCGGGGTGCCAACTACAGCTTCCAGTTTGACCACTCCCCCGACCAGAGTGCCATGGACAGCCAATGGCACCTGGCAGGTCGCCCCCAAAACCCGCGCCACGACCCGCTCAGCAGCGGCGACAACCGCTGTATCCGGATCCGCCAGGGGTTCTATCAGGGCCTTCGTTGCAACATCAGCCTCACGGCATTGCAAGCCGATAATCCCCTGTGTCGATGCCGGCAGCCAGCCTGGTGAATCCAGTATTTCGGTGATCCGCTCGCCGAGGCCCAGGCGCTGCAAGCCTGCACAAGCCAGGATTATGGCGTCGTATTGCCCTTCGTCCAGTTTTCTCAGGCGGGTATCCACATTGCCGCGCAGGTCTGCCACCACCAGATCAGGCCGCAATGCCAGCAACAGCGACTGGCGGCGCAGGCTGGAGGTACCGATGCGGCTTCCGGGCGGCAACGCTGCCAGTCGCCGGCCATCACGGCTGACCAGTGCGTCGTATGGGTTGGCCCTGGGCAGTACCGCATCAAGTACCAGACCGGCGGTCATGTCCGCCGGCACGTCCTTCATTGAGTGCACCGCCAAATCAGCATCACCGTTGAGCAAAGCACGCTCGAGCTCCTTTAAAAACAGCCCCTTGCCACCAATTTTAGCAAGTGGGCGGTCGGTAATGCGGTCGCCTTCAGTTACGATCTTCAGCAGTTCAATCTCAAGGCCGGGGTGGGCTTCGCGCAGCAATGAGCGCACATGCTTTGCCTGCCACAGGGCTAACGCGCTCTTACGTGTTGCAATGGTAAACATGTTAAATCCGTCAGCCGCCCAGGAGCCTGATGAGTTTTCTGGCCGCCGGTAATCGGCGCCGGCTTACCTGCGGACGTTCATCACTACCTTCCAGCACCAGGTAGTGGCGGCCACCGGAGGATTTCTCCAGGCCCCGTATGCGGTTCCTCACCACCAGGGTCCCGCGATGGATCCGTAGCAGGATGTCCGCGTGCTCTTTTTCCAGTTCCAGCAAGGACTGATTGATCACCAACTCACCTTTTTCATGGACCACGGTTGTGTACTTATCTTCTGCATACAGGCAGACCACCTCTGCCAGTGGCAACAGCGTGACCCGCCCCCCGAGTGTGGAACGAAGAAATGTCCCGCTGACATCACCACTGCCTCTGGCGATAAAATACCTGGCTTTATCCAGGGCAGCCTCAAGGCGCCCGGGGCGAACCGGCTTGACCAGGTAATCAACTGCGTCACACTCAAATGCTTCCACTGCCTGGTCCGACCATGCAGTGCAGAAGATGACCGCTGGCGGCGATGCCTGTTCCTGTAACATCTGTGCCAATGTCATGCCATCCAATCCCGGCATGGAGATATCCAGTAACAGTACATCCGGCGCTTTAACCAGGATCATGCGCAAGGCTTCGTGCCCGGTAGCAGCCTCGCCTGCAACATGCACAGCCGGCATTTCCGCCAGCATTCGCCGCAAGCGGTGGCGGGCTGGCATTTCGTCATCAATTATCAGTATTCTCAACATATGGCAGACTTAGTACCGCAAAAAACTGTTCTTTGTCCTGGTGCGTAATCAAGCTGGCAGCCGGCCCGAAAGCCAGTTCCAGCCGCTCCCGAATATTTGCCAGAGCCATGCCATGACCCTGGCTGTCGTGGGGGTCCGGGGCCAGCGGATTGCATATTGTGATAACAATATTGTCTTTTTCACTGCGCCCGTAAACCCGTATCTCACCACCTTCAGTGCGTGGCTGGATGCCGTGGGCGACTGCATTTTCCAGCAACGGCTGAAGTGTCAGCGGCAGCACCGAGGCACCCTTGGGAAGCTCGCTGACCTGCCAGTCAACACGTATCCGGTCACCCAGCCTGCGGCGCTCCATATCCAGGTACTTCGCCGCCAGGTCCAACTCTTCAGACAGGCTTATCAGGCGATCGGCACGGCGCATACTGCCACGGAACAGATCGGCCAGGTCCTCGGTTGCACGCTCTGCGCCGACCGGATCTTCCGGGATCAGGCTGGCAATGGTATTGAGGCTGTTAAACAGGAAGTGCGGTCGAATCCTGGCCTGCAGCGCCTGCACCCGTGCCTCTGCCTGGGCCAGCAATTGTGCCTGCCACTGGCTACGAATAAACAGGTAGCGGAACAAAACTACGGTGACCAGGGCCACAGACAGAATGCTTTGCAGCACAAACACCCGGAAACCATCCCTGCCAGGCCCTACTCCGAGTACAGTACCGACGATGCCGGCCGAATAGCTGAACGCGACCGCCAGCAAAACAGCCACAATCCAACTGCCCAGCCACGCCCCGCGCGGGGAAAGCCGGCCCAGCCATGCCCTGGAGATACAGACCCCCATGGCTGTCACCAGTGCCAGCGCCTGTGCATACAGGGAGGCAATGGCAAGCCAGGCCAGATCGAACCCCTGCAATCTCCCGAAGGCGATCAACAATACCGATATCTGCGCAACGACCATGACGGCCAGCAACAGCCGCCAGCGGCAAAACGATGGTGGGTAGACACCCCGCATTGTCATGCTGATCGCCATCGCTACCGGTTAAAGCGAGCCTGTAACCAGCGCCCGATATCTGCGATCTCCGGCTGTGAAACCGAGTGCGGAATCGGGTAGCTGTGCCATTCAACCGGCCAGCCCCCTTGCTCGAGTTCTGCCCGTGCGGCCTGCCCCAGGGTAAATGGCAGCATCGGGTCATGTGTTCCATGGCCGATAAAAACCGGCGTTGCAGAATTTACCTGCGAACACTCAGCACGCAGCCGTTGGGGAAACATGAGATAAGCAGATAAAGCCATAATGCCTGCCAGTTTTTCCGGGTAACGAAGCCCAACGTGCAAGGCCATCGCGCCGCCCTGGGAAAAGCCGGCCAGCACAATATTTGCCGGCGGAATGCCACGCCTGATTTCGTTCCCGATCAGGTCACGAATCTTCGCTGCACTATGGCGGATGCCGGCCTCATCCTGGCCCTTACTGGTGCTGATCTCGATAATGTCGTACCACGCCCGCATGACCGCACCACCATTGATCGTAATCGGCCGCATCAGCGCATGCGGGAAAACAAAGCGTACGGCGGTACCCGACGGCAGGCCAAGCAAAGGAATGACCGGTTCAAAATCATGCCCGTCGGCACCCAGTCCGTGCATCCATATCACGGCAAACTCCGGCTTATCGGCCGTTGTGACCTCCACGCTTTCAAGCAGTTCACCCCTGCCCTGATGGTGTTCCTGGTCGTGTGCTGATTTGCTGCTATTCATGGCGTATAGTGTAGCAGTCAATCGAGGCCTGTTAACACCTATGCAAACTGTCAAATCCACACTTCTGGTACTGTTGTTTGGCAGCCTGTTGGCTGCCTGCGGCCTCAAAGGCCCACTTTATCTTCCCGAAAACGGGGCGGTTGCCAAGCCTGAGGCCGCACAGAGCAGCACAGGCGCACAAGACCAACAGGCAGACAAGCAGGCAGATAAGCAGGCAGACAAAGAGGACGACAGTGGGGGCTGACTTGCCCTGCTGAATAGTGAATGGCAGTCACTTTCCACAAAATGCACGGTCTGGGCAACGATTTCATACTGCTGGACCTGCGCAACCAGAACTTTCAAGTTAATGCTGAAATCATGATTCAACTGGCTGAACGCCATACCGGAATCGGCTGCGACCAGGTTTTGGTCTTGCGCAAACCTGTAACAACACGCCATCTGGCATCATTTGAAGTCTGGAATTCAGACGGTAGCCGCGCAGAGCAATGTGGCAACGGGGTACGTTGTATTGGCCTCTACCTGCAAATGCGTTCGGAAACACCCAGCGGACAGTTTTTGCTCAGCGGTCCCGCCGGCGAAGTAAAGATAACGTGCCTGGACGGGGGACAAGTACAGGTGGACATGGGCAAGCCCGTGTTCAGGGCCCAGTGCATACCCCTGACTCTGGAGCCAGTTGACGGTTGGTACTCGCTGGCACTTGACCGGCACGCATACCAGGTAGGTGCGGTATCGATGGGCAACCCACATGCTTTAGTGGTTGTGGATGATGTTGAAGAGACAGCATTTGACTATTTAGGCGCCGCTATCAGCCGCCATCCCGCCTTTCCCCAGGGCTGTAACGCCGGTTTTGCAGAGATCACAGACCGCAACAATATACGCTTGCGGGTCTTTGAACGCGGGGCTGCTGAGACCCGTGCCTGTGGTTCAGGTGCCTGTGCTGCAATGAGCATACTGCACAAGGCTGGATTGGTCGCTAAAACAGTTCACGTGACCCAGGCAGGTGGAAACCTTATAATAGAGTGGTTGGGGGGGGACAACCCCGTCATGATGACGGGGCCTGCAACACACGTATTCGAAGGGATTTTGATATGAGCGACGCAGCCAGGCCGATGGAAGAAATGGTGGCAAAATTTCTGCGCCAGAACCCTGATTTTCTCGAGCGCGAACCCGCGCTGCTGAAGGATCTGGAATTATGCCATGCCAGTGGGCCGGCGGTTTCATTGATCGAAAAGCAGGTGCAATACCTGCGTGGCCAGAACGAGACCCTGGAACAACGTCTTCATCAACTGGTGCAAGTCGCCTCGGATAATGAGAAATTGATGTCACGCTTACACCAGTTGACCCTGGAGTTGATGGCCATGCGCGACCTGCCATCATTTTTCGACCGCCTCAGCGAAGCTCTGCTGAGCGAGTTCCATGCCGACATCATCAACATTACCCTGTTCAATTTAGAGGTCGAAGCAGGTCCAAAGACACCGATATTCCACACGCGGCGCGACGACCCTGAACTGCAGCAGTTCCAGGACCACCTGGAAAAAGGTGAAAGCGTCTGTGGCCGCTTAAACCGCAACAAGCGCGACCACCTGTTTGCCTCCCGTGCGCAATGGGTTCAGTCGACCGCCCTGGTGCCACTGGGCGAAGACGGAATGCTGGCCATCGGCAGCAGTGACCCGGCGCGTTTTTATCCCGGCATGGGAACCCTGTTCCTGGACCTTCTCGCCCGGGTGGTAACCAGCCGCCTGGCCCTGGAAGTACCGGCAGAACAACGCAAATCAGCCTGACCGGGAAGGGTCGGGTTCGCCCACAGACCAGTGTGCGATCTGTGTAGTCTGTGGGCCGCCAGCTCCTGGAGATCTGGTGTATGCTGAACGCTCATGGATACACACGCCAAAAACTTCTTTACCTATCTTGAAAATGAACGGGGTTTGTCAGCGCGTACGCTCACGGCCTACCGGCGCGATGTCGACCAGTTGCTGCAGTTTCTTGAGAGCGAAGCAATAGACCGGCCCGACCAGGTTACGCAACATCATATTCGTGCCTTGATTGCGCAAAAGCACCGCCAGGGACTCGGCGGCAAATCTCTGCAGCGCCTATTGTCGGCTTTGCGCAGTTTTTTCCGCTGGATGCTGCGCGAAGGCATAGCACAGCATAATCCCGCCAAAGCGGTCAGGGCACCGAAGAGCCCGCGGCACCTGCCGGCCACCCTGGATGCTGACACGATCGGCCAATTGCTCGATATTCCCACTGATACGCCATTGGCCATACGTGACAAAGCCATCATGGAGTTGTTCTATTCATCCGGTTTACGTTTATCGGAATTGGCGGGCTTGCACTGGGAACAGATCGACCTGCCATCCGGCATGGTAACCGTTACCGGCAAGGGCAATCGCAGTCGCATGATACCCGTCGGCCGCTTCGCCACCGACGCATTGCTGGAATGGCGCAAGGTGCGCGGACAATATGCCGCCTTCGAAGAACCGCACGTATTTGTCAGCCAGCGCGGTGGTCCGATTTCACCGCGTACCATCCAGGCACGCGTCCGCTATTGGGCCAGACGCCAGGGCATGCCGCAAAATGTATACCCCCACCTGTTGAGGCACAGTTTTGCCAGCCACATGCTTGAATCGTCCGGCGATCTGCGTGGTGTGCAGGAATTACTCGGCCATGCTGATATCTCGACGACGCAGATATACACTCACCTCGACTTCCAGCACCTCGCCAAGGTTTACGACAAGGCACATCCGCGAGCCAGGAAAAAGTGACGCAAGGAGACTGGCTCCCTGCGAAGGTCTGAGAACCAGTTTACGCCATGCTTGCAATCGTTTGTTGACATCCCCACGTTTGCAGCACACCAGAAGGAGAAGCGCGTGGAACAATATCGGGGCACGACCATCTGCTCAGTCCGCAGGGGCAGCCAGGTGGTCATGGGCGGAGATGGCCAGGTAACGCTTGGTAATACCATTATGAAATCCAACGCGCGCAAGGTGCGTCGTCTATACAAGGACCAGGTAATTGCCGGATTTGCCGGTGCAACCGCCGATGCATTTACATTGTTCGAACGCTTCGAAGGCAAGCTCGAAAGACATTCCGGCAACCTGGTACGGGCAGCAGTGGAAATGGCTAAAGACTGGCGCACTGACAGGATGCTGCGACGCCTTGAGGCGTTGCTGGCCATTGCCGATACGAGAAACTCACTGCTAATTTCAGGCAATGGCGATGTCATTGAACCAGAAAATGGGCTGATCGCCATCGGCTCCGGCGGCCCTTTTGCACAGGCTGCCGCGATGGCTTATCTGGATGGCACAGAACTTGATGCAACATCCATCGTCAAAAAGTCACTCGGAATTGCAGCGGATATCTGTATTTATACCAACGAAAATATCGTTATAGAAACACTGGAAATAGATGGATCCCAATAATATGTCTCAAATGACCCCACGTGAAATCGTCCAGGAACTGGATGGACACATTATCAGCCAGTCAGACGCCAAACGCGCGGTTGCCATTGCTTTGCGTAACCGCTGGCGGCGTATGCAGGTCGACGAAGAACTACGCAACGAGATCACACCCAAGAACATCCTGATGATCGGGCCGACCGGTGTCGGCAAGACCGAAATTGCCCGGCGCCTTGCCCGGCTCGCCAATGCGCCGTTCATTAAAGTTGAGGCTACCAAGTTCACCGAAGTAGGCTACGTGGGCAAAGATGTTGAATCCATCATTCGCGACCTGGTCGACATGTCCGTCAACATGCTGCGCGAGCAAGCCGTTGCAAAGGTGGGCGCCCGCGCTGAAGATGCTGCCCGCGACCGCATCCTGGATATCCTGCTGCCACAACCCAATCCGATTGGCTTTGCCAACGAGCCGGCCCCTGAGGCCGGTACGGCTGGTGGCAGCCAGGCTTCGACCCGGCAGAAAATGTTGCGTAAATTACTGGCCGGTGAACTGGATGAGCGTGAGATCGAATTCGATATTACCGCCCAACTCGGCATAGAAATAATGACACCACCTGGCATGGAAGAGATGGCCAGCCAGTTGCAGGGCATGTTCCAGAACATCGGCGGCAACAAAACCCAGAAACGCAAGATGCGCATCAAAGATGCCATGCCGTTGCTGATTGAAGAAGAATCCGCAAGACTGATCAATGACGAGGAAATCAAGCAACAGGGGCTGGAAGTCGCTGAACAAAACGGTATCGTATTTATCGACGAACTTGACAAAGTTGCCAAGCGCTCTGAATTTGCCGGTGCTGATGTATCACGCGAGGGTGTGCAGCGCGACCTGTTGCCGCTGGTAGAAGGCTGCACGGTATCCACTCGCTATGGCATGGTCAAAACCGATCACATGTTGTTCATCGCATCCGGCGCATTTCATCTCTGCAAGCCATCCGACCTGATTCCGGAATTGCAGGGCCGCCTGCCCATCCGGGTTGAATTGCGTGCCCTGGACGCCAAGGATTTCATCCGCATCCTGACCGAGCCCAAGGCATCTCTGACCGAGCAATACACGGCGTTGATGGCGACCGAAGGCGTGGACCTGAAATTTGGCACCGATGCCGTGGAGCGGATAGCCGAGATTGCCTGGCAGGTCAATGAGAACACCGAGAACATCGGCGCCCGCCGCTTGCATACCATCATGGAGCGTTTGCTCGATATTATTTCATTCGAAGCACCCGATCGCAGCGGTGAGGTCATTACACTGGATGCCGACTATGTCAACGAGCACCTCGATGCGCTGGCCGGTGATGAAGACCTGAGTCGGTATATCCTGTGACGTAGGGTGGACATTCATGTCCACCGGGTCAAGCCTGATTGAACCGGCAAATGGTGGACATGGCAAATGGTGGACATGAATGTCCACCCTACGGGTACAATAGGCCGATGCACAACGTAGACCACAAAACCAAAAAAAGCAGTACCACGCATTTTGGCTACCAGGATGTGGCAGTCGCAGAAAAAACCCGGCTGGTACACGACGTATTTGAATCCGTGGCCGGTAAGTACGACCTGATGAATGACCTGATGTCATTGGGCGTACATCGCTTATGGAAGCGCCATTTCATCGCCATCAGCGGCATCCAGCCAGGCCAGCGGGTACTGGATCTTGCCGGTGGCACCGGCGATATTGCAGCCTTGATGAGCAAACAGGTTGGCGTACACGGCAGCGTCGTGCTGAGTGACATCAATGAAGCCATGCTGGCCATCGGCCGCCAGCGCATGGAAGATCGTGGGTTGGTGGGCAACATCAAGTATTCCCTGGCCAATGCAGAGCAACTGCCCTTTGCAGACGCCGGCTTTGATGCCGTAACCATTGCCTTCGGGCTGCGTAACGTTACCGACCAACCCGCTGCTCTGAAAGAAATGTTTCGTGTTCTCAAGCCCGGCGGAAGAGCACTGATCCTGGAATTCTCAAAAGTAGAATTCGCCGGTCTGAAGAAAATATATGATACCTACTCATTTGGTATTTTGCCCCGGCTGGGCAAGCTCATTGCCGATGATGAAGATAGTTATCGCTACCTGGCCGAAAGCATCCGCAAACACCCTGGCCAGGATGAACTTGCCGGCATGCTGGAAGATGCCGGTTTCAGCAATGTCACCTACCACAACATGACCGGCGGCATCGTTGCGATTCACAGTGGTTATCATGGCTGACTATAAAACCCCCTTGCCCGGTATGCTGGCGCTGGCGCTTGAAACCGCCATCAACCAGGTTTTACAGTTGGATAAAGAATCTCCAGCAAGGGTCAAAAAACTGGAAGGCCGTTTGTTGCAACTGGATCTTGAAGGGCTGAACATCACGCTGTTTTTTACCTTCAAATATGGTGTGGTGCACGTAGGCCTGGACGCAGACGCGACTCCGGATACCGTTATCAGTGGTACGCCAGTGGCCTTGTTTTCCATGGCAGAACCGGAAGACGTTGATTGGGGCTTAGCGGACGCGAAGGTGCAAATCAATGGAGACGCCAACCTGGCCCGCGACCTGGAGCGAATATTCAGCAAGCTGGAACCGGACTGGGAGGGACCGCTCACCGGTATGCTTGGCGATACAGCCGGGTACCAGGCCGCGCAGGGCATCCGCCAGGGTGTCGAGACAGCCCGGGAGACAGCACGAACGGCCGGCAAAATGCTGACTGACTTCATGAAAGACAACAACCCATGAGCAGCAGTTCACGCCAGTTTTTGCGGGTCTGGCACATCGGTGTCATCCTGAAACGTTACCGTCTGGACAATCTGTTCAATACGGCCCAACTGCCCGCTCCAATCCGCTGGTTACGTGTATTCATACCGGCAGGTAAAGATTTATCCAACTTGCCACGGGGTGAACGGCTACGCCTGGCGCTGCAGGACCTTGGCCCGGTATACGTTAAGTTCGGACAGATACTGTCTACCCGCCGGGATTTGTTACCCACAGATATTGCTGACGAACTGGCCCTGCTGCAGGATCAGGTGCCCCCCTTCCCGGGCGAGGAAGCGCGGGAAATTATTGAAAAGGCGCTGGGTAAACCAGTCGATGAAGTATTTGCATCTTTTGACACCACGCCTTTGGCTTCAGCATCCATTGCCCAGGTTCACCCGGCCACGCTGCACGATGGCCGTGAAGCAGTGGTCAAGGTCGTGCGTCCCGGCATTGACAAGCAACTACGCAAGGATATTGACCTGCTCAAGACCATCGCACGACTGGCAGGCAAGCTCATGCAGAATTTCGTTCAAGGTGGTGCCAATGTGCGCCCACTTGAGGTGGTGCGCGAGTTTGAAACGGTGGTATTCAACGAGCTCGATATGCAGCGCGAAGCAGCAAACGCCTCCATTTTACGGCGTAATTTTGAAGGTTCACACGACTTGTATATACCGGAAGTGTACTGGCAGTGGTGCAAGCAGCGGGTGATGGTCATGGAACGCGTGTCGGGGCTTCCTATCGGTGATATCGAAGGTTTGCGTGAGCACGGCGTCAACCTGAAAAAGCTTGCGCGACTGGGTGTGCATGTCTTTTATACCCAGGTTTTCCGCGACAACCTGTTCCACGCCGATATGCACCCCGGCAATATCCTGGTGGATGCTTCCAATCCGGATGACCCTACGTTTATCGCCATGGATTTTGGCATTGTTGCCAGCCTGCCACCCAAGGATCTGTACTACATTTCCGAGAATTTCATGGCCTTGTTCAATAAGGACTACCGGCGGGTGGCCACGCTACACATCGAAGCCGGCTGGGTGCCCGCAAATACTCGCGTCGACGAGCTGGAAGCCGCGGTACGGACTGTGGGCGAGCCCAATTTTACCCGGCCAATGAACGAAGTGTCCTTCGGAAAATTATTGTTTGACCTGTTCTCGGTGGCCCGCCAATTTGAACTGACCATTCAACCGCAATTACTAATGCTGCAGAAAACCCTGTTGAACATTGAAGGTCTGGGCCGCCAACTCGACCCCGAACTGGATATCTGGGCAGTTTCCAGACCCGAGCTTGAGGCTATCATCAAAAAGAAAAACAGCCCGGATAAATTTTTCCGGGAGATGCGTGAAAATCTGCCCCGCTGGCTGGCACAGGCCCCGGAAATTCGCGGCCTGGCACACAACATCCTGGTCAGAGCCAACAGCGGGCAGCCACCAGGTAACATGCCCAGGGATACTGCCGACCTGGAGCGCGAACAGATCGCCTCACGCCATAAAACCTCGCAGGCCCTGGCTGGGGGTTCATTGAGCATTTCCGGCGCCATTCTGACCGCCCTGGAAACCGGCCCATGGTTTCTGTGGGGGTACTCTGTTCCCGGTATCATCTTGCTGGCCATTGGTGGCTGGTTGATCATTAAATCACTTAGATGACGCGTTTATGCTTGCCCACCTGTCCAAGTGGCTACTCACTGCCCTCGGCTGGGAAATCCATGCAAATTTTCCGGACGTAAAAAAGTACGTCATCATTGCCGCCCCACATACCAGTAACTGGGATTTCCCGCTCGGTATCATGGCAGTAAAGGCTGTCAAGCTGGATGTTCACTGGATCGGCAAGCACACCATTTTTCATTGGCCCTTTGGCTGGTTTTTTCGCACGCTTGGCGGTATACCTGTGGATCGGGAGCACAGCCTGCATCTTATCCAGCAGATCGCAGACTTGTTTGAAAATTCCGAACATCTGGTCTTCGCGCTGGCTCCCGAAGGCACCCGCAGCAAGACCGACCACTGGAAGACCGGCTTTTACCACATCGCCAGGACGGCTAACGTGCCCATCGCGCTGGGCTATCTGGATTTCGGCAAAAAGCAGGTGGGTGTCCACAGCACTTTTTATCCCGGCGATGATATTGAAGCAGACTTCAAAGTGATCCGTGAGTACTACAAAAACAAACACGGCAAGAACCCGGAAAACGAGAGCCTGATCCAATTGCAGCACAAGCGCGTGTGACCCCACCGCTGAATCGCCTGTGATTATTCGGGTGGTTTTCAGGTCATGTTTTCGACCAGCGTGTAATTTCCACTTCCGGGCGAGGCATGATAAGGGCATTAATAAAGCATAAAGGCATCATACAAGGACTCTCAGTTGCCTGGCTTTTTCTGCCAGGCATGCAGCAGGCAGAAGCGGCCGATCTGTTAACCGCTGAATTTGCCGATGATCTCAGCGAGGTCAGTGTCAACCTGTGTTTCGACGGTGAGGCCCCCCGGTACCTGTATAGAAACCCCCAGGCAGACGACTGGTCTGATGGAATTTACCTTGCCCACAGCAGACTCAAAATATCCGGGCGCCACGGGGAGATCCGTTTGCCAGCACTGCCGGACAATGCCTGCATCCGCTGGCAAAGTGATTTTCGCTCCGCACTGAACAGGAAGGATCACCAGCTTATTCTGCAAAGGGGCTCAGATCTGGTGATGAGTGCCGACCTGTGGTTCTGGAGAGGCCCACGGGACAGGGATTTACTCGTCAGGGTCACGCTGCCCGCAGACAGGTCGTTTTCCACCCCGTGGGCGATGCTTGACAGCACCGCTGCCTATACGAGCTACCGGCCTGATAACACGCCGGCAACGTGGGAATCGAGAATTGCGATAGGCCGGTTTGAAGTGCAGACCATTGAGGTTCCGGGGGCCCGCATCAGACTGGCCGCTCCGGGAGACCTGTCTGATGACCAGCTTGAAAAATTCAGGCTCTGGATAAAGGAATCCGTACTTGCCGTAACCTCGGTGTTTGGCAGTTTTCCACAACCACAGCCGCAAGTCCTGGTCATACCGGTTGGTCAAAGGCGACAAGCTATCCTCGGGGCCCAGGTCATCCGCGGCGGTGGACTCGCAGCCGTGTTGCTGGTTGACGAAAATCGGCCACTGGAAGAGCTCACCAGCGACTGGACCGCAACGCATGAGTTCAGCCATATGCTGTTTCCCTACATATCCAGCCACGACCGCTGGCTATCCGAGGGCCTGGCATCGTATTACCAGAACGTGCTGCGGGCGCGCAATGGACGCCTGACCGAAACACAAGCCTGGCAGAAACTTTATGAAGGTTTCCAGCGGGGCAAAAAAGGCACCCATGGCGGGTCTCTGGAACAGGCGACCCAGCAAGGGTGGCGCTCGACCATGCGGGTTTACTGGTCCGGTGCTGCCTTGATGTTGCAGGCCGATATGCAATTGCGCAAAACCAGCGGTGGTCGGCAATCACTGGACACGGCACTGAAGTCCCTGTCGCACTGCTGCATGGAAAACGGAAAAACCTGGCGTGCAACAGAAATGTTCGCACAACTTGATGAGCTGACGGGGACGCACATATTCTCCTCCCTGTACGACCAGCATGTGCATGCTGAGAGTTTCCCGGATATGCGCTCTACCTGGGAGTATCTCGGGGTCGATACCGGACACAACCGGGTCAGTTTGATCGATACTGCACCGCTGGCGACGGTGCGTACTTCGATTATGAAAGGCTGAAGCCCTGCAATTTAATTCCACCCTGGCGAACAGCCACAGCGGCAATTGCGTCGTCGGCCGGCCTGGCCATGGCCAAACGCCAGGCAGCATGGTCATCATCAAGCATGTCCAGCACACCCGGACGGCTGGCGGGGTTGGTATTGACGCTAAAACGGCACAGTTGGTTGGCTATACCCATGCCGCTTGCCTTCACGATGGCTTCCTTGCATGCCCAGGTATGCACAAACGCCCGGTGTAGTTCTTCCGCTCCAAGCGCAGACAGGGCGGCGGTCTCCTGCTTGCTGAAATACCGTCTTGCCAGCGCCAGGGGTTTACCGGCACGACGTGTTGCGACTTCCAGGTCAACACCGATAGCAGCCCCGCTGCTGATGCCGATCAGGTAGCAGCCACTGCTGCGGGCCACGCTGAAATCCAGCTCACCTTGCGCCTGGGAAATAGCCAGTTCGGGCCTGCCCTTTATCCTGCGGTTGATATGAACGTCTTTGCCCGGCAGCCCAAGATAGGCACCGAGCAATAAACGCAGGTAGAACCGCCTGATCGCGCGTAACTGTACGACCGACAGATCGCTGGCCTGGGCTGCTTCAGCGGGATTCAACGGATTTGACAAACGGTTAAAATCCAGGTGCCACAAATGCACAACATCGCCCTGTGGCTTGGCAAGCTGGCGCATCGGTAGCTGACGCGGGCTGAACGAATCCGGCCCGATAATTTGATCTGCTTTAGTCACTGCTCAATCCTGCTCGCCGCTGCTGTCCCCGGACCCGGCAAGCATAAACCGGCCCCGCTCACTTTCTCCCTGACTCAACGATGGAATCAGTCTAAACCATAGTTGTCCTGACAGGTACCATGTCGCGCCATTACCCGGCCTCATAGCCTCACAACCCCGCTTGGGCTATAATGGCGGACTGAACTTTTTATGCCTGAATTCCGAGCCATCACCCCCTATCCCATCCGGACACCTATGCCTTTTGATAACGTTGTTATACAGTCACTTACCGCAATTGAAGCGCCTGTAAGAATCACCACTGCCCAAATTAGCGAACGCTTGCAACCAACCATGAAACGTCTGCGCATCCGGGCCAGTTTGTTAGAAGAAATTTCCGGAATCAGTGCCCGCCGCTTCTGGAACAGTGGCACCCGGCCTTCCGAAGCCGCCACCATGGCAGCACAAAAGGCCATTGATGAAGCCGGAATTGACCGCAACGAAATAGGCGTGCTGATCAATACATCGGTCTGCCGGGACTACCTGGAGCCTTCAACTGCATGCCTGGTACACGGCAATCTCGGTTTGAGTGAAAATTGTATCAATTTTGACGTCGGCAATGCCTGCCTGGCTTTTTTGAACGGCATGGACATTGCTGCGCGAATGCTTGAACGTGAAGATGTGAACTATGCGCTGGTGGTAGATGGTGAATCAAGCGGCCCCATAACCGAAGCGACCATTGAACGCCTGCTGCAACCCGATGTGGGAGCGGCGCAGTTCCGCGCGGAATTCGCCTCTTTGACACTGGGCTCAGGTTCCGCTGCGATGGTCATGACGCGACGTGACCTCGCGCCTGATGGCCATCGTTACCTGGGCAGCGTGACCCGTTCAGCCACGGAGTTCAACAATCTCTGTTGTGGCCAGATGGACCGCATGGTAACCGACACCCGGGTGTTGATGTCAGAAGGCCTGAAACTGGCTACCAGGACTTTCGGGGCTGCCCGTGAGGTCCTCGGCTGGATGGTCGATGAACTGGATCAGTTCATTATTCACCAGATTGGTAAAACACATATCGATTCCCTGATGCGGCGACTGCGACTGGACCCGCAAAAAATCTTCCGTATCTATCCTGAGCTTGGCAATATAGGGCCGGCTGCGGTGCCCATCGCGTTGGCCAAGGCCGTTGAAATGGGCAACATCGTGCGCGGTGATCGCGTGGCGCTGCTGGGTATCGGATCCGGACTGAATTGCTCAATGGCAGAAGTCGTCTGGTAAAACCATAGTAACCTGTCGAACGTAACATGTTCCGGCCACCTGAAAAACTCTATCCATTCGAATCCCACTGGCTCGAGATAGCCGGTAACCGCATGCACTTCCTGGATGAGGGTCCACGGGATGCACCCATGGTGTTGATGGTACACGGTAACCCAACCTGGTCATTTTACTACCGCAACCAGGTCATGGCACTGCGAGACCGTTACCGCTGTATCGTGCCGGATCATATCGGCTGCGGTCTATCGGACAAACCCGGTGATACCCACTACCGATACACCCTGGCACAACGGATTTCTGATCTGGGCACCTTGATGGCGCACTTGCAGCCCACAACACCCATCCACATGATCGTGCATGACTGGGGAGGTATGATTGGATTTGGCTGGGCCGCCGAGCGGCCTGAGCAGATTGCCAGCCTGGTTGTGACCAACACAGCGGCATTTCCCATGCCCGAAGAAAAAAGATTCCCTGCAGCTCTGTGGCTGGTGCGCAACACTGCGCTGGGTGCGCTGCTGGTCCGTGGGCTGAATGCATTTTCACTGCTGGCTGCACGTGTTGCACTCGAAAAACCCGTCAGTAAGGAGGTACGCAAGGCGTTTACCGGCCCGTACGACTCGTGGGCCAACCGCATTGCAACCTTACGCTTCGTGCAGGATATTCCGCTGGCACCGAAGGATCCCGCCTGGGAAATTGTGGCATCCACTGAAGCCCGGCTAACAGAATTTTCCGGCAAACCCTGCCTGCTGGTCTGGGGAGAGAAAGATTTCGTATTCGACCTGCATTTTCTGGCCAGGTGGCGACAGATCTTCCCACAAGCACAGGTACTCAGTTATCCGGATTGCGGTCATTACGTCCTGGAGGACGCCGGACCGGCAGCGACCCGAGCCATCTGCGACTTTCTTGATGCCGATTAATCAGGCATCAAGCGGGCCCGAAACTTGTAACATCGCAGCGGCGCTGGTCAAGCAGGCCGCCCGGCAAGGTAGCAGCGTGGCGCTCCACTATCCTGTAGGGAAACACGGCGGCCGGGTGCAATACGATTCGATCACTTATTCGGCGCTTAACGAGCTATCAGATGCATACGCACACGGGTTGATCGAATACGGTATCGGCCGCGGCACACGCAGCGCGTTGATGCTGACACCGGGGCTGGAGTTTTTTGTGATGTTTTTTGCCCTGTTCAAAGCAGGTGCCATACCGGTACTGATCGATCCGG
>QIKV01000193.1 GCA_003233115.1 Oceanospirillales bacterium | reverse complement strand
AGCTGGCGCAAGTGCTTGGCAATGCGCGGGCTTCAAATATGATTATGGTAGGTGCACTGATCGGCAGCGATGCTGTGCCACTGTCGCTGGATGAAATCAACGAAGCGGTTGGGGTTCTGTCAGGCGGCACTGCGCTGAAGAAAAATATGGTCGCTTTGCGTAAGGGCTTTGAACTTACTCATGGCCGGAAGAACGAGGAAAGGAGTACACAGGTATGCTGAATAAAGCCATCGGCCGGATGTCTGAAATCGATCCGTCGCGATATTTTCGGGATTTACCACAGGATTTTATCAACCTGACGTATGGCGAACCCATCATGCCGGTGTTTCCACATATTCAGGAGGCCATAAGTGCTGCAATTGCCAGTCAGACCTACACCCTGACCCCGGTGTGGGGCATTCCAGAGCTAAGGGAAAAAGCTGCAGAGAATTTGTGCCGAAATAATGGCATTAACTGCAGCGTGGAAAACATACTCATCACCAATGGTGCCCATGAAGGGCTCGGTCTGGTTTGCTCTGCGCTGCTCGAACCCGGCGACGAAGTCATTATTTTCAAACCTGACTGGCCTATGTATAAATCGATGGCGGAGTATTTTGGCTGCAAGGTCATCTATGTGACACCCGATTATGAGAACGGAATGCGCTACGATCTGACGGGTTTCGACGCGCTGTTTACCGATAAGACCAAGGCGGTGTTTCTCAATACGCCGCAAAATCCCTCCGGTGTGGTTTTCCCGGAAAACGATATCCGTAAAATTGTCAAAGCCTGTCAACAGCACCGGGTCTACCTGATTGCGGACGAAGTCTATGAAAAACTGGTTTTTGAAATTCCGCACTTTTCAGCCGGTGCAGCAGAAGCAGAACCGAATCTGGTATTTACCCTGCATAGTTTCTCCAAAGGTTATGCGCTCAGTGGTCTGAGAGTAGGCTATCTTTGCGCCGCCACACCCATCCTGAACAAGATCGCCAATCTGAAAACTGATTTGTCGTTTGCGACCAATGTGATCAGCCAGAAGGCCGCAATAGCGGCATTGCAGACACCGCAGGATGTTATTGACGACATGGTAGCGGGCTATGGGCAGAAACGGGAGCAGCTGATGCAGTGTTTCGATGAACTGGGTATCAATTACGTCAAGCCGCAGGGGGCGTTTTTCGTACTGGCTGATTTCTTACATCTCGGTGATGATGAAGTGGGGCAAAGAAAGCTCCTTGAGCAGACCGGAATTCTGACATTTCCCGGGCCTTTTTTTGGCACACAACCGGGGTATCTGAGATTCAGCTATTCAGCGACCAATGAGGATGTCGCCGCAGCCATTGATTCGCTGCGGCACCATCTATAGTCACAAAACTACGCCTTAGGTGGAGAGCGATATCGTGCAAGAAGTCTCAGTTCACGAATCCTGGTCATCCCGTTCTGCCTTCGTCCTTGCTGCGGTCGGTGCGGCAGTTGGTTTGGGCAACATCTGGCGATTTCCTTTTATAGCGGGTCAGAACGGTGGTGGTGCATTCGTACTGGTCTATGTCGGTTTTGTCCTGCTGCTGGGGATTCCGATTATTATTGCGGAACTGGCGATGGGCCGGCGCGGTCACCAAAGCCCGATTGTCACCATGTCCAACCTGGCCCGCCAGGAAAATCACAGCCAGGGCTGGCAGGTGATCGGCTGGCTCAGCATCCTGATTCCCTTGCTCGGCCTGACCTATTACAGCGTGGTTGCGGGATGGGCGGTCGATTATGTTTTTCAGGCGGCCCTGGGTAGCTTCCATGGTTTTAATGGTGAGGCTTCAGGCGACTTCTTTGCAGCACTGCTGGCGTCTCCCTGGCGCATGGTCTTTTGGCAAACTGTCTATATCGGCTTGACTGTCTTCGTTGTAGCACGGGGCATCCGGAAAGGCCTGGAGCGTTCGGTTAAAATCATGATGCCGGCTTTGTTCATGATTTTGCTGTTGATGGTCGGCTACGCCATGGTCGTTGGGAATTTCAGCGCGGGCGTCAATTTTCTGTTCAACGCCGATTTCTCAAAACTGACCCTGCCGATCATTCTGATGGCTCTCGGACAGGCGCTGTTTTCGATGGCGGTGGGTGTCGGGGCAATGATTACCTACGGCGCCTATTTGCCTAAAAATGTTTCATTGCCGTGGGCGGGTGTCATCATCGGCATCGTTGACACCCTGGTAGCAATACTCGCCGGCCTGGCAATATTTCCGCTGGTTCTGGGCTACGGACTGGATCCAGGTGAAGGCCCCGGTTTGATATTCGTGACGCTTCCGGTGGCTTTTGGGCAAATGCCGGGTGGCTCGATAGTCGGCAGCCTGTTTTTTGTTTTGCTGACTTTTGCCGCACTGACATCTTCCATCGCCATGTTGGAACCGGTCGTATCCTGGCTGGAGGAACATCGCGGTTTCAGGCGCCCACATATGGCCGTGCTGGCAGGGTCTCTGGCCTGGCTGGTGGGCTTGACGATTGTACTGTCGTTTAACTTGTGGAACGATTTCAGGCCCCTGGGCATTATCCCGTTCTTTGCACAGAAAACCATTTTTGACGTGATGGATTTCTTCGTTGCCAACATCTTCCTGCCGATCAATGCGTTACTGATCGCAGTATTTGCAGGTTGGATGATGTCGCGCCAGTCGACCCTGGACGAACTCGGCTTGCCGGACAGACTTTATGCCTATTGGCGCTTTATCATCAGATACATTGCCCCCGCTGCCTTCGTGTTCATCTTCTACTCGAGTCTGAAATAGAGTGGTGGAAACATGCGTATGAACAGGGTAGTTGCAGCAGCGCCCATCGATGAAATCAGGGCCGCTGAATCCCGCCTGGCCGGTCTTGCCCTGCGAACCCCACTGATACGCCTGCATGCTCCAGATGCCACAGCCGAAATTTATCTCAAGCTGGAGAATCTCCAGCCGGTGGGTGCCTTCAAGATCCGCAGTGTGGGCAACATACTTAAAAGCACGGATCCTGAAAAGCTCCGCTGCGGGGTTTATACCGCCAGTTCCGGTAACAGCGGTTACGCGCTTGCCTGGCTGGCGCGGCGCCTGGGTGTTTCAGCTACCATCTATATGCCGGAGACTGCACCGGCAGGCAAATGTGCCTTGATTCGCCGCATGGGAGCACCGGTCCGGGTGGTGCCCTATGCGGACTGGTGGGACATCATCTGCAATCATGGAGTTGCTGGTGAGTCGGCTATGTATGTTGATGCGGTTTGTGACCCGGCAGCCATAGCCGGGAACGCAACAATTGGCCTGGAGATCCTGCAGGATCTGCCCAGCGTGGATACGATTGTTGTTCCGTTTGGTGGCGGCGGCGTCTCCAGCGGCATTGCATCGGCAGTGCAGGCCCTGAAACCAGACACCCGTGTATTTGCGGCAGAATGCGAGACGTCCACGGCGTTGAAGTCCGCCTTCGAAGCCGGGCGGATAGTAGAGGTTGAACATCGGCCCAGTTTTATATCCGGTATTGGCGCAACATCCGTTTTGCCTGAGATGTGGCCTTTGTTGCAGCAGTTACTGGACGGTTCGATAGTCACTTCTCTGGAATCAGTGGCGGATGCTATCCGGGTCCTGTTCGAGTCCAACCGCGTGGTCGCCGAAGCGGCAGGTGCTACTGCGCTGGCAGCAGCCTTATCATTAACCGCGAATGGCCCGGTCGTGTGTGTAATTACGGGTGGAAATATTGATAAGGCGGATATGATTGAAATTTTACAGGGCAGGGTGCCGGGAGCGACTTTCCTCAACCAGAATTGAACCAGGGAATAACTTTCTCACCCATCAGGCGAATTGCTTCTTCAGGGTCCGGCCCCAGCGGACCGCCCAGGCTGACCTGGGTGATGCCCATGTCAGCCACGGATTCTATCCGCCGGATAACATCATCCGGCGTTCCCCGGATCGCCAGGTCCGTCATTGCATCGGTCACGAGGCTGGCCGCCTCGTCGTAATGGCCTGCTGCCACCAGTCGCCCGAGTGGCTCGAAATCTTCAGGTGAAAGGCCGATGCTCGCCAGCGCCGGCGCTTCGAGGTAGGGTCCAAAGTAGCTAACCATCTGGTGCAGGACCTGGGTTGCTTCGCCCCGGTCCTGCGCAAGCGACAGCCAGGCACAACCCGCTATATCCACTTCGGAAGGATCACGTCCGGCCTTGCGAGCGCCGTTTGTGATGGCTGAAACCATGTAACTTGCAGATTCAGGGGGTGTGATCATTGGCAGGCTGCCGTCGCCAACGGCGCCACTCATGGCAAGGTATTCGGGGCCAAAGGCGCAGACATAAATCGGTATTTCATCGCGAACTGGCTCGAAACGCAGATAGCACTGCTCGGTCCATTGGAATGCTTCGCCCTGGTAGGCGACCACTTCACCACGCAGCAGTGCGCGGACAATGTCTACTGCCTCACGGGTGCGTACCATGTAGTCACTGGCGTCAATGCCGGTCCACTCCACCATGTGTTCAGTATGCAAACCCAGGCCGAGCACCGCACGCCCCTGGGAAAGGTCGTCAAGCGTCGCGATGTAGGTGGCGATTTCGGCCGGGTTGGTGGTGTAAGGATTGGTGCCCACACTGCCAATGCGGATATGTGAAGTCTGCGTTGCCACGGCGCTGGTAATTACCCACGTGTTGCCCATAAAGGTATCATGCGGGAACCAGACGTAGTCAAATCCTGCCTGTTCGGCGAGGACTGCCAGACGCACAAGTTCCTGGGCATTACCCAGGTAGCCGATCAGGCGCAGACCAAATTTCATCGGTTATCCCTTCCTTATTTTATTCGGCGGAGCAATGGATCACAAAATAGCATTAAAATCATGTGCCCAGTACGCAGGCTGGGCTAAATGACTCTGGATGTGGTGGCTAAATCAGCCGACGTTGCGGTCCTGATCTTCCCAATAAGCCGCCCTGAGATCCTTTTTCAGAATTTTCCCGGCACCGCTCAGAGGCAGGGGCTGTGTGCGGAACTCAACGCTTTTCGGGCACTTGAAGGCAGCGATCAGGGTTTTACAGTGATCGATCAGTTGCTGGTCTGTGGCTGAGGCACCTTCGTGCAGACGCACAATGGCGTGCACCTGTTCGCCCCACGTGTCGTGAGGGATCCCTATCACTGCACATTCCGCGACGGCCGGGTGGGTGTAAATAGCCTGTTCTGTTTCGGCTGAATAGACGTTTTCGCCACCGCTGACGATCATGTCCTTGACCCGGTCAACGACGAACAGCAAACCATCCTGATCCAACCGGCCGCCGTCCCCGGTATGCAACCAGCCACCGCGCAGCGCCTCAGCGGTCATGTCCGGCAGGTTCCAGTAACCCAGCATGACGTTGTCGCCGTGGATACAGATTTCTCCCACCTCACCGGTCGGTAATGGCTTATCCTGCTCATCCAGAATCGCCAGATCGATACCGGCCAGGGCTTTGCCGGCCGCGGTGAGATTACCGGCGTACGGCCCGCTGGTGGTGTGGTACTCCGGCCCCAGCAGGGTGATGACCGGCGCAGCTTCTGTTTGACCATACGCCTGGATAAACCCGGCGTTGGGTAAGGCCTCCAGTGCCTTGAGCATCACCGCTTCCGGCATTGGCGAGGCACCATACAACATGTATCTCAGACTTGAGAGGTCATAGTCCGGCAGGCTCGGATGATTGACCAGTATGTTGATCATGGTCGGAACCAACAGGACACAGGTGACCTTTTCCTGCTGCAGGTTTTGCATAACCTGCAAGGGTTCAAATGCCGGCACAAACACGTGCGTGGCACCCATTGTGGTGGCGACCATCATGGCGAATGCATCGGCTATGTGAAACATCGGGGCGGTGTGCAGGTAAACATCGTCTGCTGTCATGTCAATGACTGGCAGTGCTTGCAATACGTTATGAGTCAGGTTGCGGTGACTGAGCATGACGCCCTTGGAGCGACCGGTGGTGCCACCGGTGTAGAAAATACCCACCAGGTCATCGCCGTTGCGTGTTGTTGCAGCAACGGGTGTTGAGTTGGCCAGCACATCCTCGTAAGGCAGGCATCCATCCGGGGCCTCACCGTTGCCCATGTAGACAAGGTGCTTGATTGTTTTGAGCTGGTCACGTAGCCCGTCGATGACCGGCAGGAAGGTTTCATCGACAAACAGCACCGTGCTGCCCGAGTCGTTCAGCCAGTAGCTTATTTCTGCGGGTGCCAGCCGGGTATTGACCGGTACAAACACGGCACCGGACCAGGCCACGCCATAATAGAACTCCAGGTAGCGGTCGCTGTTAAGTGCCAGGCATGCAACCCGACCACCTGCGCATATCCCCAGGCTGTGGAGGCCGCTCGCCAGGCAGGAAATGCGGGTTTGAAATTCAGTCCAGGTTTGCTCGCGTCCAGCGTGCCTGGAGGCAATTTTTGCACCATTGACCTGGGCAGCATGGCGTATGGCTTGTGCTAGTGATGACATGTTAAGTGGCTTCCTCACGGACAAATGTTACGAATCGTGAGATCCAGGGGTTCGCCCTGGTGTCGCGATGGTGCGCAAAGCCCGCCAGCAAATTGTTGATGACCAGGCCGTCATGGTGACCGTTAATACCGGTGCCCCGGAGCACCCGGTGGGCGAAATTACTATCTGCCGGGAGGTTTTCCAGGCGGGCATAATGGAATTCATGTACAGGAATGTCAATTTTTTCCGTGCGACTGATGGCCAATGAAGGCCACGGGTGTTCAGCGGTTTCTGCAACCACCATATAACCCCGGCCTTGCGGTCGATTGCCGACCACAACGTCCGCTGGTACCACGCCAGTCATCTTCTGCTGCTCGCCACGCCAGCGGATGCTGCGTGCAAGGTACATCAGGCCGCCACATTCGGCGTAGGCGGGCATACCCGCTGCCAGCGCCCGCCGGATATCCGCCTGCAGGCTTTGGTTGGCTGCCAGGGCTGCAAGGTGAGTTTCGGGAAAGCCACCGCCAATAAACAGGCCGTGCGCCTCGGGCAGGTGCTTGTCGCTCAGTGTATCGAAGGGGACGAGCTCGGCACCTGCACGCGCAAATGCTTCGAGGTCATCCGGGTAGTAGAAACCAAAAGCGGCATCACGTGCGATGGCGATGCGCACATCCGGGGTTGGCAGCGGCGTTCTATTTTGGTCTATCTGTATTGGTGTCGGCCTTCCGGCAGCATGGGCAATGTCGACGATGCGCTCGAGGTCGGTCCCGGCCGTGATGGCATCAGCAAGACGTGCAATCACGGATTCGGCCGCAACGGCCTCATTGGCAGGTATCAGGCCCAGATGCCGTTCAGGAATCTCCAGTGTTGCATCGCGCCCCAGTGCCCCCAGCACCTGAGTATCGGTGTAGCGTTCCAACGCACTGCGCAGCTTGGCTTCATGACGTGCACCTCCCACCTTGTTGAGTATGACGCCGCGAATATCACAAGCGGGGTCAAAATCCAGGTAGCCACGGATCAGCGGGGCGATACCCCGGGTCATGCCACTGCTGTCGATCACCAATATAACCGGTGCTGACAGCATGCTCGCCAGTGCGGCGTTGCTGTCGGTACCCTCAACGTCGACACCATCAAATAAGCCTTTATTACCTTCAACCAGGCTGATATCAGCGTGTGCCGATTTCCAGTTGACCAAGTTGGTGATTTCCGCGTGGGACTGGGTGAAAAAATCGAGGTTATAACACGGTCTGCCAGCCGCGCGAGCCAGCCACAGGGGATCAATATAGTCGGGGCCCTTCTTGAACGGCTGTAGCGTCAGTCCCCGCCGGACCAAAGCGGCTGTCAGTCCTGTTGAGACAGAGGTTTTACCGGAAGATTTATGTGCGGCAGCAATATAAAGCAAGGCCATACCAGTCGGGGCGCGAAGGCAGCCGGGCTAGGCCTTGTTCGCAGTTAATTCATGCTGCGGATCAATGGCCGCATTTGACAGTGAAGTTGGCAGGAAACGCAGCAGCTTGATTCCGAACAGGACAATCAGGCCTGCCAATGCCACACCACCCAGGCCGAGGCTGATTTCCGGCAGCGTTGGCGTGTAGCTGGAAATGACGCCATCAAAGAAACTCGAGGACACTTCCATGCCGGGGAACAGGTTAAGCGGGTATGCCTGTCCACCGACCACGATGACATAAACCTGGGCAAAACCACCCAGGATCACCAGCACTGAAGCTGTGATCACGTTGCGATTTAAAGTCCGGGCTGCTGGTGTGCCCGGCCGGAAAACCAGTATCAATGGCAACAGCCCGCCCACCACAACCTGTCCGGCCCAGAATAACCATGTAAAAATACCACCATCGAGCAGAATGAAACGTTCTACACCGGTGCGTTCAGCAGCATACAGGTTGGTCAGATGTTGTACGGCAGTGAAGTACAGCACGGTCGCTACGAAGACGCCCAACAGGCGGCCCAGTCTTTGTACCACGACATCGCCGATGTCCCGGTCGCTGCCACGGCAGGCGGCGAACAGCACCAGGATATAAGCGGCCAGCCCAAAGGAGAATGACATGGCAATAAACAGGGGTGCCATGACGGCCGAGTTATAGGCTTCGCGTGCAACCAGGAAACCAAAGATGGAACCGGTACCGGTCGTCAGCGTCAGGCGCCAGAGAAGAGCCACCATGGCTGCCGTTTTGACAAAGCGGTTCATGCGCCGCTCCATTTGCAGCCACAGGTACGCCGCAACCACCACGATGAAGCCCACATAGAGGAAAATATTCCACGCAAAAATCGATTTGAAATTGTACTCGGTCATTGCGATTATCAGACGGTCAGGCCGGCCAAGATCAAGTACCAGAACCACCAGGCCACCGACCAGCAGTGCCACTGCCAGCAGCCCCGAGAGCCGCCCCAGCGGCTTGTAAAGCGGCTTGCCGAACACGCTGCCGATGGAGGCGACATTGAGGGCACCGGAGGCGGCAACGATCAGGAATATTGCGAATACATGCGGCATACCCCAGACGATCTGGTTGTTCATGCCGGTTACATAATGGCCGTAGTGTTCCATATAAAAGGCAGCGGCCAGTGCGGACAGAACGAACGCGCCCAACAGGGTGGCCAGTGCCCAGAATCGTGGGCTGTTACCTTTGATTTCGCTATATACGATGCGCTTCATTGCTCACAGGTTCCGGTATCGTATGCTGGGGTTAAGGCCAAGATCAGCGCGGATCTGGCGGGATGCATACCTGGCTACGCGCTTGGCGATCTCGCTGCTGGGATCGTTCAAATCCCCGAACAGCAGGGCCCCGCCACCAGAATCTGCACAGGCTTCCACACAGGCTGGTATCCGGTCGGAGTCGATCCGGTGAACGCACAACGTGCAGCTTTCTACCACGCCTTTGCCTCGTGGAGCATTGGTTTGCTGGTCTTCAAGCACCTCATGCACAAATGACCTGGCCTTGTAAGGACAGGCCATCATGCAGTAGCGGCAACCGATGCAGATGTGTTTGTCAACCAGTACGATGCCGTCGGCCCGTTTGAACGAGGCGCCTGTCGGGCAGACATCTACACAAGGTGGATTTTCGCAATGCTGGCACAACATTGGCAGCGACTTGCTGTTGCCGGTTTGCGGGTCGCGCAGGTTAACTTTCCTGATCCACTGTGCATCAGTCGCCGGTCGGCCGTGACCGCGCAAGCCGTGTTCCTTCACACAGGCGGTTACACAGGCATCACATTCGCTATCGCAGCGGCTGACATCAACCAGAATGCCCCAGCGCACTTTTGCGGAGGCAGCGACATCAAGTGCACGTGCTTTGGCGGGTGATGCTGTGCCGATTCCATACAAGATTACACCCGGTGCCAGTGTGACACCCGCAGCGGTGGCCACGGCGCCCAGGAAACTACGCCGTTTCGGATCAAAACCCGGTGGTTCAGTGACATTTGTGCTGCTTGTTTTCTGCTTCATTTGCATTCAATCCCATGTGCGCCCAGCGAGCCTGGCAATGCGTTGTCCGCTTGATGATCGGCCGGCAGAACGCCGGGTTCTGGCGTGGATGAGTGGCATTGGAAACAATCAATTTTCACCGCTGCATAATCGTGGCAGGAACGGCAGAAGTGGTCCGGACTGGCCGCGCTAACCGGTAGTTTGTCCGGCCCTGTAACGACATGACAATTGATGCATCCCTTGAGGCTGAACTGTTTGGTGCGAATGCCTTCGTGTACCGTTTCATCGCGCTTGTGCTTGAGTAGCGACATATGGTTGCGGCGTATGAAGTCAGTATCTTCGGCACAACTTTCACCCTGTGGTTCAGTAATGTCAGGCAGTGGTACACGGCTGCTGTCCACAGGCTCTTGTTCCGTTGCCCAGGCCACCACCGCCAGGCCGGCCAGGTAAACCAGCAAGACCGTGATTGCTGCAATGGTGGCACGGCGCAGCGTCATGGCTTATTCCCCCAACCCCATTTTGATGTAGCCCGATGGACAGACATCTTCACAAATATGGCAGCCGATACACTTGCTATAGTCGGTGTCGACATAGCGGCCCATGGTCGAATCTGTCTTTTTGACCCGGAAAATAGCGTCCTGCGGGCAATAAATGACGCAGCTATCACATTCGAAGCACATGCCGCAGCTCATGCAGCGGTTTGCCTCAAGTTGCGCCTCTTCCTCAGAAAGGCCCTGTATGCGCTCGCCAAAGGAGCCGAGCACGGAGTCAGCCGTAATGGTGCTTTCCTTGCGTCTATGCCGCGGCTCGTATTTGAAATAGCCAAGGAACAGCTCGTCTGACGGTACGATTTCTATGAAGGAACGGTCCTCATAGTTGTGGATGGCGAAGTCTGCAGCATCGGTTCCACGGTCTTGTACATGTGGGTATGCGCTGGGCGCGTGACCTGTTTCACGCAACTTATTCAACAGCTTGAAGTGATGTACGTCCACCCGGGGCCGTTTTGACGGATCTTTGCCCGCGAGAAATTTATCCACACCCTCCGCAGCGATTGAAGCCTGTCCAATTGCTGTTGTCAGGAGATGTGGTTTGATGATGTCACCACCGACAAACAGATCCGGATGATCCTTGACCCGATAGAAGCCATCGGCATCGATCAGGCCCCGCCCGCTGTCGAGTTCCTCGAACCCGCTCAGGTCACCACGCTGGCCAATAGCCGAGACCAGCAGGTCACATTCGATTTCCGTTTCGGTACCCTCCACGGTGGTCATCTTGCCCGAACTCCAGTCCGTCTGGATCACACGTACACCGGTGGCACGGCCATCGGTACCGACGATGACCTCAACCGGCAGCAGACCGGGTCTGATTTTTACACCTTCCTGGGTCACATGTTCGACTTCGGTCTTGGTGGCCGGCATGATGTCAGCGGATTCGCGGGAAATAAGTGTTACATCGGCACCCTGGCGCTGGGCGACATTGGCAACATCCTGTGCCATATGGCCGAGGATGATATTTTCCGGTCTGTCGCGCTCACGCTTATGCTTGATATGGCCCAGGCGCCGCGCGACTGCGGCAACGTCCATCGATGTGTCGCCGCCACCGACTACCAGTACGCGGCCGGAGGTATGCTGCAGGCGTCCGTCATTGAACGCCTGCAAAAAGGCAACGCCGCTGATGACATTGGGTGCATCGCCTCCGGGTACTGGCAGGGCCATACCGGACTGCGCGCCCAATGCAATATATACCGCATCAAATTTCGCGCGCAAATCGGCAAAGGAAATATCTTCACCGATTTTTGTATTCGTGTGGACGGTAACGCCGAGATCGAGTATGCGCTGGATCTCGCCATCCAGGACTTCGTCAGGAACCCGGTACCCAGGGATGCCGTAACGCATCATTCCACCCAGTTTCTCCTGGGCCTCAAACACTGTGCAAGCATGTCCCATGCGGCGTAAATGATAGGCGCAGGCAAGGCCGGCAACACCACTGCCGATAATCGCGATCTTTTTGCCCGAGTCCGCCCCTGCCGCCTGTAGCTTCAGCCCATGTTCAAGGGCATAGTCGCCAATAAACTGCTCAACTGAATTGATGCCGACATGCTCCTCGACCTCGTTGCGGTTGCAGCCATCCTCACATGGTGCAGGGCAGACCCTGCCCATGATGGCCGGAAAAGGGTTGGCTTCGGTGAGACGCTTAAATGCGTATTCCTGCCAGGGTGTGTCGGCGGGGGGCTTTTCAATGCCGCGTACTATGTTGAGCCAACCACGGATATCCTCGCCCGATGGGCAGCTACCCTGGCACGGCGGCGCGCGGTGAACATAGGTCGGGCATTTATGCGATGCATCGGCGGTAAAGATCTCTTCGACCCAGGGCCGGTGTGCGTGGTCGCCGTCTGTGAAGCGGCGTTTGGTGAGAAGTTTTTCAGTCATCGCTCAATCTCTTGGTTCGCAGGCTGTTTGCTTAATGTTTCGACATTCCGTTTTACTTTAGTCAACGGCACTTTCTTCAACGGCACTTTCTTCAGTGGCACTTTCTTCAGTGGCACTTTCTTCGCTAATCTGTCCATCAAGGATAATCGCGTTCGATACCAGTTGATGGACACTGACGATGCGGTCCATGCCGAATCCATACTTCGGCATGATCTTGGCAAACTGGGTTTTGCAGATGGCGCAAATAGCTGCCATGTGCGTGACGCCATGTTCTTCTACGACTTCTTTCAATGCTTGCATGCGGGGTGATGCGCCCTTGGTCCTGATTTCCATCAGGTCATCCGTCAGTAGTCCACCCCCGCCACCACAGCAAAAAGTGCTTTCGTTGATGGTGTCAGCGGCCATATCCACAAAATTGTTACACACGGCCCTGATGATCGCGCGGGGTATCTCGAACTGGCCGCCGGGTTTGTCACCCATGCGCGAACCGCGGGCCACGTTGCAGGAATCATGGAACGTCAACGTCATGTGGTCATTGGCAGACTTATCCAGGTTCAGTTCACCCTTCTGGATCAAATCCCAGGTGAACTCACAAATGTGCTGTGGCACCGGGTAATCCGGATCGAGGAAATCAAACGGCCCGGCCAGTGTGTTCATGAAACTGTAGGCGACCCGCCATGCATGCCCGCATTCGCCAAAAATGATACGTTTCACACCCAGATCCTGGGCGGCCTTCCTGATCCGTTCCGCCACTTTTTGCATTTGCTCATAGGAGCCGATAAACATGGCGAAATTTGCAGCTTCAGAGGCGTATGAACTGACCGTCCAGCTAATGCCAGCCTGGTGAAAAACCTTGGCGTAACCAATCAGCCCGTCGACGTGGGGTTCGGCAAAAAAGTCTGCACTGGGCGTTACCAGCAGGATATCCGCGCCCTTCTCATTGACCGGGATCCTGACCTGCACACCGGTTTCCTCCTCAATATCTTCTTCGAGGCCTTCCAGCGTATTGATTAGTGCCCGCTCGGGCAGACCCAGGTTGTTGCCGATTTTGTGGACCTTGCCAAGGATCTCATTGCAGTATTTCTGTCCCACGCCGATGTGATCCATGATTTCGCGTGCCGCCATGGATATTTCGGCGGTATCGATGCCGTATGGGCAGAAAACGGAGCACCGGCGGCATTGGGAGCATTGGTGAAAATAGCTGTACCAGTCGTCCAGTACTTCTTTGGTCAGGTCTTCGGCCCCCACCAGCCATGGAAAGTACTTACCTGCAAGGGTGAAATAACGACGATATATTTTGCGCAACAGATCCTGGCGGGCAACCGGCATGTTCTTCGGATCACCGGTGCCGAGGAAATAATGGCATTTGTCGGTACAGGCGCCGCACTTGACGCAACTGTCCATGTAGACCCGCAGTGCCCGTGACTTTTTGAGTAATTCACCGAACTTCTCAATGGCTCTTGCCTGCCAGTCATCGACCAGTTCTCCCGGAAAGCCCAATGCTTCCTGGAAGGCCGGGGCTGCTTTAAAGGGTGCAGAGTCCTTCATTACCCCCGGGTTCAAAACCGGAATCTCGAACAGCGTGTTAATTGTCAGTGTGTCGTGATCAGCCATCGGCTATTCGCCTGCCGCTTTTGACCGGTCCGCATCCAGCGCGGCAGCCCACGGGGCAAGGTGCCTTTTTTCGCGGGGATTGTCGACCTGGTTGCGACTGGGGCTAAAGAACACACCGGGTGCGTGCAGTAATTTTGAAAATGGGAAAATGAACAATAGCGACAGCACGAGCCCGAGATGAACCATGAGTGCCGGGTCGGCAGGGAGTGGTTGCCAGTCGAAATAGATCAGGCCCAGGGCGAATGCCTTGAGTGTAATGATGTCGGTATGCGCCACATATTTCATCGTTAACCCGGAGGCCGCAATGCCGATCAGCAGCAATAACATCAGGTGGTCAGACGGTCCCGTTATATACCGTATTCGCTCAACCAGGAAACGTCGGCCCCACAGTGCAGCCAGACCGGCAAGCATGGCGAACCCGGCGTAGATGCCGAATGGCTGGATCCACCTCACCCAGAACCAGACAGGTTCGGTGAAGTACCTGAGATGGCGCAACAAGACCAGCAGCAGCGCAAAATGGAACACCCAGCCGAATAGCCAGGTCCACTTGTTGGCCTTGAACAGGCTCTCAAACAGAACCACTTCCTTGGCCATGCGCACCACCACGCCTGACTGCGTAACCGGAGCCGGCGTAGTCGGGATTTTCAGAGGTGCCGGGGTGCGTGCATACAGCCGGATTCTATACACCAGGCCAACGACAAAAATTGCCGTCGCCAGGTAAAATAATACTGCATAGATGGTGCTTAACAACAAGCCGTTTACACTCCTGTTGGGCAGGTCAATGCCATTGCACTAACCCGCAAAAAAAGCTTAGATACAGCCTGTCGGCTTAGGCAAGCCGGCTATTTTGCAGGCCTGCTTGGCCGGGCCGTAGGGAAACAATTCGTACAGGTATTTGCTGTTGCCTTTTTCAGGCCCCAGCTTTTTCTTGATCGCCTTGGTCAAAACCCGGACTGCCGGGGCAATCTGATACTCTTCATAGTAGTTGCGCAGAAAATTTACGACTTCCCAGGCGTCGTCATTCATTTCGATATTTTCGTCCTTGGCAATCAATTCTGCCAGTTCCGGGTTCCATACGCTGATATCAATGATATAGCCTTCTTCATCGGCTTCAAATACAGTGCCATTCAGTTCATATGCCATGATTTACCTCGTTAAAAATTAAAAGAACTGTTCTACATCCAGGATTGTGTGGCTTTGTGTTCCACCACCAGGTCTACAAATCCAGCGTAATCGACGGCCTCGATGCCATCGATCAAAGGGGTGTCTTGCAGGCCGCGCGCTGCGAGATCGGGCCCCAACACATAAATCTTCAGGTCTCCCAGCCTTGTGCGGATGCCCGCAGCGGATGCTGCTTTGTGCATTGCCGCGTACACGCCGTCTTCGAACAGGAGTACCGCACTGCCGGCTTTCGCCAGGCGCAGGCAGCTATCCAGCGCAGGCCCGTCGAAGGGGGATTTGTTAATCAGGTGCAGCATCGTACTCATGAGCTGATCACCACATCTTGCTGATCCATGATATCGCGCAAATTTTCAGCGCTGACAACCTCTACCGGGATGATCAGGTCCTCGGCAGACAGTCCGCGTGCACTGAGCGACTCCTGTTCGACATAGATTTTCTCAACATCGTAGTCATCGAGCGCCCGGTAAGTATTGGAGAAGTTTTTCATGCCGATGCCTTCAGTATCCTGGTTTTTCTTCAACTGGAAAACTCCATCGTCAATAAATACCACGCTGACATCCTGATCAAATGCCGCAGTAATCAGAACAACCTCAAGACATTCCAGTGCGTAGATCGTGCCGTACGGCGCTTTACGATTGACGTACATGAAGCGTTTTACGACTTCAGGGCCTTCTTCTTCCCATGGTTCCATGTAGTCTTACTCCCTCAATCGCCAAACACGACCAGACGGTCGTTCTGAATGCCTGCTTCCACTAACTGGCCCAGGCCGGAAATCCGGAAGCCTTCCTGCAGGATTTCATCCTTGACCCCGCGCCGCAATGCTGCAGCAACGCATACGACCAGGTCGATTCCATGCGCCTTGCCCAGTTCGGCCCATAAGGCTACCAGGTTGCGGTCATCGGTCTGCGGCTCCGACAACTTGTTGGAGTTGTACACACCGTCGTTGTAGAAAAACACACGGGCAACTTCGTGTCCTTTGGCCAGCGCGGCTTCCGCAAAGCGGTAGGCGCTGTCCGAGGCCTGGTGTGTAAACGGGCCTTCGTTGACTAAAATTCCAAATTTCATGGTTTTAATTTCATCTTAATGTAGCTTGATCAGAAATGCAGGTGGGTCGATGCATTGAGACTCGCACGTGCACCCCGCCAGTCGTCAATCTGGTGCTTGGTGAAGGCCAGATCGGTCATTTCAAAAAAGCGTGGCCAGCCAATGCGTTCAATCCACTCTCCCAGGCGCTCCCAGGCTCGCCCGTCTTCCTTGTAGGCGTAAAGGATGCGCTTCACGATATCCGCTACTTCGGGCCAGCGCGGTGGGTTGTTCGGCAGGTTGGCGACGACCAGTTTGTGGAAGGTTGGCTTTGAGCGTGCATTTGAATGCTTGCCACCTACCCAGATGGCCAGCTTGGTAGAGTCCGGTCCATTGATCTGCATTGGCGGGCAGGGTGGGTAACATGCGCCGCAGCAAATACATTTTTTCTCATCGACCTCGAGTGAAGGTTTGCCATTGACCATTGCCGGGCGGATGGCCGCCACCGGACAACGTGCCACGACCGCCGGGCGTTCGCAGACATTGGCGACGAGGTCGTGATTGATTTTGGGCGGCTTCACGTATTGCACGTTAATGGCAATATCGCCCTGGCCACCGCAATTGATCTGACAGCACGAGGTTGTCATGCGTACCCGGTTGGGCATTTCTTCGTGGGTGAATTCGTGGTGTAGTTCATCCATCAAGGATTTGACCACGCCGGAGGCATCGGTGCCGGGGATATCACAGTGCAGCCAGCCCTGGGTATGGGAGATCATCGACAATGAATTGCCGGTACCGCCGACCGGGAACCCTGCTGCGTTGAGGCTCTCGATCAATGGCCCGGTTTTGTCAGCCGAAGTCACCATGAACTCTGCATTACTGCGGGTGGTAAAGCGCATGAATCCATCCGCGAATTTGTCGGCGAGATCACACAGCTTGCGAATGGTGCCCACGTCCATCTGGCGTTGCGTACCGGCACGCACGGTCCAGATTTCGTCACCGCTATGGGCCATGTGATGCAGTACGCCGGGGCGGGGGCGGTCATGCCAGGCCCAGTTGCCGTAGTTCTGTTTCAGGGTTGGGTGCATGTACGGAAAGGGATCCGGAACACCGTGCTCATCCGGTCTGCGTGGCAGTTCTGCTTTACTCATTGTTGGTTCCTCATACTCGCTGTGCCTTGCATTTATTTGTTAGCGGCTTGTTTGTGTTCAAACCATTTTGCCGCTTCCACATCCCAGTCATCGGTACGTACATACGAACTGGTGCGGGGATGATTGACCATATTCGGATCAACCGGTATATCCAGGGCGTCGAGGAAATTGGCCAGGCCAATACGATCGATGGTCTCGCCGATACGCTCGTGTTCCAGTGCATTCTCGGCAAAAAAGTCGATCACCTCTTCGGTGAATTCAGTCAGCTTCTCAAAATCCTCGTCGCTCTCAAGTTTCAAAAACGGCATGATGACCGTGCCCATCTGGTCACCGATTTTCAGCGAACGCTTGCCGCCCATCAGGATGGTGACGCCACGGTCTTTGCCGGGTGACAGGGCTTTGGGCATGACATTGATGCAATGCATGCAGCGCACACAGCTCTGGTTGTCGACGTCCAGCGTATCGTCATCGTTCAGGCTCAGAGCGCGGGTCGGGCAGTTGGCGATAACGGTATCGATCATCTGTTTGCGGCCAACTTTGGCAACGTGCTCTTTAACCCTTTCCTGATCGACCTGCATGTCATCGCGCCAGGTGCCGATAACAGCCATATCTGCACGGTGGATAGCGTTTACACAATCATTCGGGCAACCGGAGAACTTGAATTTGAATTTGTAGGGCAGGGCCGGCCGGTGCATTTCATCGAGCAGGCCATTGATGATTTTGCGGTGCGCGCGTACCTCGTCATAACAAGACTGCTCACAACGGGCGTGGCCGACACAACTCATTGATGTCCGCAAGGCTGGTCCTGCACCGCCCATGTCCAGGCCGATTTTGTTCAAGTCATCAAAAGCCGGCTGTACCTTGTCGGTGGCACAACCCTGGAACATGATGTCGCCTGACTGGCCGTGCAGGGCAATCAGGCCCGAACCATGTTCTTCCCAGATGTCGCACATGTCACGCAGAAGCTTGGTCGAATAATGCAATCCGGCCGGTGGCTGTATCCGCAGCGTGTGAAATTCTGATGACTCAGGGTACTCCTTGGCAACTTCTGAGAAGCGGGGAATAACGCCGCCGCCATAACCAAATACACTGACAGTACCGCCTTTCCAGTAACCCTTGCGGGTCTCGTAAGAATGTTCCAGTTGGCCCAACAGATCCTTCATCATGCCTGCTTGTGGCTTGTCTTCATCGTTGGCTAAGCGCTCAAGACCTTCGACAAAACTTGGCCAGGGACCACCTTTCAATTCATCAAGTAAAGGGGTGTCGTGTGCTTTCTTCGTCATGATATGCTCCACCAGATCAGTCCTGAAATTTTTCTGTTGTTCATCCTCACGGGATTAATAACAGGCGTGTGTCTATCAATATAGCCCAAGTTTAAATGCAAAGCTGAGAAATATTAAATGACGTAAAATCTGCTTTGTGATCTGCGCTGATTTGGCTATATTAGAAAAACATGATATAAGAATTCCATTGTTAATTCCAGCGAGATTCTGTCCACCGTGAAATCTACCCCCAGAACCATGCAATTATGATGAACGAAGCAAGCTACCGGCAATGGCGAAAGTCCAGGCTGGAAAGCTATCCACGCCGCGTGGAAGAGTTGCTGGTAGAAATTGGCGGACTGCGTTCGGTAAGCGAAGCCGAAAGGGCAGAGATCAAGGCAACTTGCCGGCGTGCCAACATGGCTATTTACAGGTGTCGGGACAATTTCGCAGACCGGGCGGCGGTGCGCAAATTTGCCAGCGGCTTTGGTTTGACGAGACTGGATCACCACCTGTGTGCAAATGATGACGGGGTTTCAGAGTTATCGGTGGCCCCTGAGGGCGTCCGCAGCGGATACGTGCCCTATTCCAACCGCAGCCTCAGTTGGCATACCGATGGCTACTACAATGTAAAATCGCAGCAGGTGTGCGCGGTCGTATTGCATTGCGTCCAGACTGCTGAAGCGGGTGGTCAGAATGCGCTGCTGGATGCTGAGATAGCCTACATTCTGTTACGCGACAGGGATCCACGCCTCATCACAGCCCTTGAACATCCCGAATGTATGACCATTCCGGCCAACACAGATGCGTTGGGCGAGATTCGGCCCGCAGTTTGTGGGCCAGTATTCTCGTACGCTGCGGACAGTGGTGCAATACACATGCGCTTTAGTGCCCGTAAGAAAAATATCCGCTGGCGTGACGATAATATGACCCGGGTGGCCCGGGCAGCCCTGGCGGAAATCCTTGCCGATGAGAACGGGCCAGTATTGCGCTACCGCCTGGGCCCGGGCGAGGGGCTCATTGCCAATAATGTGCTGCATAATCGGACGTCATTCGAGGACGGATCGGCACATAAACGGTTGTTGTACCGCGCGCGCTTTTTTGATCGCATTGAGTCAAGCTAAGCGTTATACAATATTTAAACTGCAGCCATAACGGGCGGAGAGCAAGAATGATGAAAGCCATTGAGGTCAAGATCAGCGATATTATCATCCAGCACCCGGAGATCAATTCATTTCCGGAATTGCTCGATGCGGTGAGGAATATGACATCTGATAATATGCTTTATTTGAATTTTGACGTCAAACCTGATTACCGTGACACACCACGCAACTGGCAGTGGAAAATGGAAGTGGCCTTTGGAGCAGGCGGGAGCCATCGAGTGCCAGCTTCGGGCAGGGTGGTGCCAGATGTCGATTAGCGCAACCGTAACCAGGCTGGATAAATTCACCGCACCTTATGGTCGTGAAATCACCCTGGAAAATGTTGACTATGAGAACGGCATGCGGGTGTTGCGTGTCCACATTCGCGAGGGTAGCCGCTTTACCGTCATGGATATTGATGACAGAACAGCCTCGAACTGGGGTGCGGCCATGACCAGGTGGGCCGATCAGAGCCCGCAGCAATAGCGAACAGGCGCCTACAGGATTCAACCATGGACCATCTCCCCATCTTCCTTAATGTAAAGGATGTCCGTGCCCTGGTTGTCGGCAATGGCACAATCGCTGCACGTAAGGCCGACCTGCTGTTGCGTGCCGGTTGTGACCTGACCGTGGTCGCGCCGGAACTGGGTGATGAACTGGCCAGGCTGGCAGAAAATTATAGCTTTGTGCACAGATCGGGCGAACTCAGTGCGGATGACCTCAGAGGCTGCGTGGTGGTTTTTGGTTGCTCGCAGGATGATTCAATCAACCAGGCACTTTTTGAGCTGGCCACGGCAGCCGGCGTACTGGTTAATGTCAGCGATAACACGGAGCGTTGCAGCTTCATCATGCCCGCCGTGGTCGACCGCAGCCCCTTGCTGATTGCAATCTCAAGCGGCGGCACTTCGCCTTTGTTGACCCGCATGCTCAAATCCCGTTTTGAGACAACCATTCCGGCGGCTTATGGCCGCCTGGCCGAATTTGCCGGCAGCTATCGCGACAGGATAAAAGCGCTTATCCCTAATTTGACCCGGCGCCGGCGTTTCTGGGAGACCATGATTTCCGGCCCGGTTGCCGAACATCTGTTTTCCAGCCAGCTGGAACAGGCTGAAACACTGATGGATACCCTGCTGGAAGAGGCAGCCGTGGCCGGGGATCAGCCACCGGGTGGCGAAGTTTACCTGGTTGGCACCGGCCCCGGCGACCCTGATCTGCTAACTTTCCGCGCACTTCGCCTGATGCAGCAGGCCGATGTCGTCTTATATGACCGCTTGATCGGTGACGGTATTCTTAACCTTGTGCGGCGGGATGCGGAGCGTATTTACGTCGGAAAACTTCCCCAGGACCACGCCGTGCCACAGGAGGAAATCGGCAATATGCTGATCCGCCTTGCGCAGCAAGGGAAACGCGTGCTGCGCCTGAAAGGAGGCGATCCGTTTATCTTTGGGCGCGGCGGAGAGGAAATCGAGGCCTTGTCGGACAACGGCATTGCATTCCAGGTTATCCCCGGTGTCACAGCAGCTAATGGCTGCGCGTCTTATGCCGGCATACCATTGACGCACCGGGACCATGCGCAGAGCTGTGTCTTTGTTACCGGGCATGAAAAGGATGGTGAACTTAACCTGCACTGGAAAAGTTTGATCCAGCCCCGTCAGACGGTGGTGTTGTACATGGGCCTGTCATCGCTTGGTGCCATTACCGGTGGCTTCATCAGCCACGGGGCAGACCCGGCGACACCGGCTGCTATCATAGAAAACGGTACCCGGGCCGGGCAACGCGTCATCACCGGAACGCTTGACTCCTTATCCGACCAAACAGCGCAGGCCGGCATCAAAAGCCCAGCGTTGATCATCATCGGCAGTGTGGTAACTTTAAGAGACAAGCTATCCTGGTTCGCCAACAACCCGTAGGGTAGACATTTATGTCCACCGCAATGATTGACCCCAAGAGCACAAACTTATGAGCAACGCCCTAAACTACCTGATTAAGGCCCGCCCCGAGGCCATGACCGCCTATTTCACCTTCTTAAAGGATACGGGTAAACACCTCGACCCAAAGACCCGCTCGTTGATTTCTGTCATTACCAAAATAGACAGCCAGACTGAACGCGGCCTGCGGCAATACCTACCGCGTGCACTACGCGATGGTGCCACTCCGCACGAAGTGCTGGATGCCATTCTGATGGCATTCCCGACCCTTGGCCTGGCCAAGATAGTTTGGGCAATCGATATCCTGCTGGATATGGATATCCCTGAGTTCAGTCTGGAGGCTTTAGATGCCGAAACTACCTGGCATGACCTGATTGACATCACCAATGTCAAAGACAGTGATATCACCTACGTGGAAGAATGCGATGGCAGGAGCCTGTTTATTTATCGTTCAGGCGATGATTACCGGGTATACGATAGCCGTTGCCCGCACCAGGTGACCAATATCCCTCACCTGGCCCTGGCAGGAAAGCGCCTGACCTGTCCCAAACACCAATGGGCTTTTGACGTGACCACGGGTGAGTGTGTGGACAAGGGCACCAGGCCACTGCGGCAGTTTGACAGCCGTGTTCGGGGTGGGCGCCTGGAAGCGATCTGGTAGTTGCCAGCCAACTGCATTTACAACAACAGAAGGAAAACGCCTATGTCCCGCGTACCATTGATCAAACCGGAAAATAACGATGATCCAGTCATCAATGAAATGTTCGCCTGGGTAACTGAAGTAGAGGGCGACGTACCCAACCATTTCTATATCGAAATGAACTTCCCGGAGCATTTCAAGGCCAAGCTGGGTGCAACCCAGGTGCTGTGGCAGATGGGCGAAATGTCCATGCCGGAGATCCAGCATGTGGGTATCGCGGTCTCACAAGCCAACGCTTGCCAGTATTGCACAGCGGCTTTCTGCACCCTTCTCAATTACGGGCTTGGTGCCGATGAAGAGAAGACCAGGGCGTTCCTGACTGAGGGCAGCAATGCCATTGATGACCCGCGAACCAGGACGATTGTCAACTTCGCCCTGAAGGTCAACGCCGATGCCCACGCGATCACAGATGACGATATTGCTGAATTGCGGGCTATCGGCCTGGGCGACAAGGGGATTGTCCAGTTGGTGCATCTGGTCAGTGATTTTGCTTCCTACAATCGCCTCAATACGGCGCTGCAGACCGACTATGATTACCGTGATATGTGGCGTGCTGTAGCGTTCAACTGGACCCTGAAAGAGGGCGATGTAGCAGGTGACAATACACGTGGGGTGCGCTGAGGGCACATCCCGTTTAGTGCCGTCATTATCCTGTTTCGGAAGGTAAAAGCGCCGACATCTGTCGGCACTTTCCTATGGGGTTGTGGTTCCCATTTTATCTTGTGAATGACGCCACAGTTTGTTGCGAATCCATTTCCCGGCCTGCATGGAACGTTCCAGCACTGGATGAGGTGTGGGCATCTACGCTCTTCCTTGTTTGTCTATACTATAACTTTAGAAAGCTGATAAGAGGATATGACTAACATGGCTTTAACCAACCAAACGATATCGGATTATGTCGACAGGAACTGCAAAGCTTTTCCGCAGCAAATCTGGTTACGCGACCGCAAGGGCAATGATTTTACAGAGTGGACATGGTCAGATGCACGTGCCGAGTTAAACGCCGCAGCGGCCTGGCTGGAACAACGCTACGGTGCGTCACAGGCCAATATTGTATTGCTGTCGCGGAACCGGGCACACTGGATACTGGCTGACCTCGCCGTCATCGGCTCGGGCAACGTCACCATACCTATTTTTACCACGCTCGCCCCATCCACCGCAAAATATATTTTTGAAATCACAGAGGCCCAGGTGCTGATACTGGGTGAGTCGGATAACTGGGATGCGGTACGTGCCGTGTTGCCTGATTCAATTGACATTATCACCTTGCCAGGCGTTGATGTTGATCTGCCACATACCCGCTGGGAAGACATGATTGGTGAATGTGCCGGTCTTAAGCCCAAATTCACGCCAAAGCATGACGACCTGATTACAATGGTCTTTACCTCTGGCACCACCGGCGTGCCCAAAGGGGTGATGCAGACGCACGGTTCCCTGATCTTGCCGATGAAGCGCGGACGAAAGATATTTGAAATGGTGGACAATGCCCGTTTCCTTTCGTATTTGCCCTTGTCGCATATTGCCGAACGTCAGCTCGTTATGATTCAGTCGTTGATATATGCCGGTAGTGTCACCTTTAATGAATCTTTAGCAACACTGTTGCGCGATATGGCTGATACCAGGCCGAATTTCTTCTTTGGCGCACCGCGGGTCTGGGAGCAGTTGCAACAGGGTATACTCGCCCAGTTTGGTTCCCAGGAGGCGCTGGATGCTGCCCTGGCAGCGGATCATGACACGGTAGGGTTACGTGTGCGCACCTTGCTTGGACTGGATGATGCCCAATTCCTGTTAACTGCCGCTGCCCCCACGCCACCGGCGTTGATTCGTTGGTACAGTGAATTGGGCCTGGAGGTCATGGAGGGGTTTGGGCAAACCGAAATCATGGCAACGGCGCTTTGTTCAAGGAAGCATCGGAAGATTGGTTCAATTGGCCCTCTCCTTGATCAGGTGGAATTGAAGATAACGGATGAGGGTGAGGTGCTGTTCAAAGCGGAAGGGGCGGCGGTGGGGTATTACAAAATGCCTGAAAAGACAGCAGAAACCTTTGTGAACGGCTGGGTCCATACTGGTGATAAGGGCTATATAGACGACGATGGTTTCATATTTCTGACCGGCCGCGTCAAAGACTATTTCAAAACCATTCAGGCAAAATTCGTTGCGCCGACACCCATCGAGAACAGTTTTGCAAAAAACGAATGGACCGAGCAGCTTTGTCTGTTGGGGCGTGGTTATTCGAAAACCGTGATGGTCTGTGTGCTGTCGGAGGCAGCATGGAACATGGATAAACGTGAAATTGAAGAGGCTTTGGTCAATCAGGCAGCCGTTGTCAACCGAAACGTAGACAAACATGCGCGTATCGGTGCGGTGATCATTTCAAAGCAACCGTGGACTATCGAAAATACGATGTTGACCCCGACCCTGAAAATCCGTCGTGACGAAATCGAGGCCCGTTTTGGTGAACGCGCGTTCGAACTTGCCCATCAAGGAGCAGTTCAGGGGGAAATTCAATTGGAATGGTTGGGTTTCGACCAGTCAGGCAATGCATGAAAAAACACAGATGAGATTAGCCGGCAGGCGTTACCAAGTGTTAGCCTGACAGTTGGTGCCCAATTTTCTGGGTTTTCTGTATCAACTGATGAAATTAAGGCCATAATCGCCCAGTTGGGCTGCCCATTGCAGTGCCAGCGGATAGAGTCGCATACCTGGCGTTGGGGTTAAGCTAAAGCTAAACAGCGGTTGTTGGTTACAAGGTTGTCGTTTTGACCTCATTGTGTGCACCACGCTGCAGTTTCCGGCGGATCCGCTGTCTGGTTCGAGTAAAAAATTCACTGACATCCAGCCCGATGCCATACAGGGAAGGTACCATCAGCAGGGTCACGAAGAAGGCGAAGAACACACCGAAAGCCAGGGCAACCACAACCGGCTGCAGGAATGCGGCCTGCATGGAACGTTCCAGCATCATCGGCATCAGGCCGACGATGGTGGTCACGGATGTCAGCAGAATGGGTCTGAAACGCACCACACCCGCTTCAACGATTGCTTCCCGGGCATCCATCCCTCTGGCTTTGAGACGGTTACAGTAATCCATCAGTACCAGGTTGTCGTTAACCACGACACCTGCAGCAGCAGCGATACCAAAATAGCTGAAGATTGCCATGGTCAGGCCCAGTACACTATGGCCGACAATGGCTCCAACGAAGGCGTAAGGCATTGCAACGAGGATTAAAATCGGCTGCCAGTAACTTCGAAAAGCGACCGCAAGCAGGGTGTACATGGCAAAAAATGCAATCAGATACAGACCTTTGACTTCTTCAATAAAACGTTTTTCGCCTTCGGCCTGGCCGACCGCGCCGCGGATGATGCCCGGGTAGCGCTTTTCCCACTCGGGAAAGAAGTTTGCTTCCAGGTCCTCCATGATGTCGTCCCGAACGTTTTCTTTCAGGTTGGCACTGACGCGTGCAGCGCGGTTGCCGTTCCAGCGGCGAATGCGCTTGATGCCGGGAGCGTATTCGAGGTCAGCGACCGCCAGCAGCGGCAATTCGCGTCCGTCACTGGTGCGTACGCGGAAGTTTTTCAGGCTCTCAATCGATTGCCTGGATTTCAGCGGGTAGCGAACCTTGACGCGTACATCCTGACCATCGCGTGGCAGACGCTGTACTTCTTCACCAAAGTAAGCCTGGCGCACCTGACGATTAACATCAGCCAGGGTCAGGCCCAGCCTGGCCGTACCGGGTTTCATGGTCAGGCGGATTTCTTCAGAAGCCCCTTCGAGGTCGTTACGGATGTCATACAGGGTTGCATAGGTGCGCAGTTGGTTTTCAAGGTCAGCAGTGGCGGCACGCAAGACATCAAGGTCCGGGTGCCGGATCGATAGTTCGAAGCCGGGTTCTTTGTTGTTCTGTGTGTATTGAACAGTAACTTCTTTTGCATCCGGTACATCCCCCATCAGTTCGCGCAAGCGTACGGACGCTTCTTTGGCGGTCATATCCCGGACCTCCGCTGGTGCCAGTTTGACGATCGCCAGTACACTGTCACGGCGGGAGCGCGTGTACCAGTTCTCAATCAATACACCCTCACCATCGGTGCGCTGGTTTACTTCCTCTACCAGTGCCAACTCTGCGGTTTGCAACTGGGCCAGAATCTCCAAAGCGCGGCTATAGGGTGCGCCTTCAGGCAACACGACATTGATATTGATTTCATCAGATTCGATTTCCGGCATGAAGCTCTTTTTGACCCAGCCCGTGCCAAACATGCCAAAGCCGATGACCAGTACAGCCAGGAAAATACTGGTTGTCAGATAGCGACGATCCATGACCCAGTTACCGATTTTACGGTAATGGTTGTGGGCGAAATGGATGATACTGTCAGCGATACGTTTCTGGAATTTGCCAAAACCGTGCAGATCGTGCCGGGGCTTCATGCTGGCCAGGTGTGAAGGCAGGATAAACAGCGACTCAACCAGAGAGAAACCCAGTGCCAGGATCACAACCCAGGTTATTTGCCGGGTAAATTCGGATGTGGAACCATCCAGGAAAATCCATGGGAGAAAAGCCAGGATGGTGGTAATCACACCAAAGACGACGGGCTTAGCTACCATTTGGGTGCCGGCGATGGATGCATTGACCCCGCCGCCAATACGGTGAGTTTCACTGTGGATACCTTCGCCGACAACGATCGCATCATCAACGACAATACCCAGTACCAGCAGGAAAGCGAAGGTTGACAACATGTTCAGTGAGACGCCCACAGAAGGCAGTAATACGAAGGCGCCGGCATAGGCGGTGGCGATACCGACTGCCACCCAAAAAGCGACGATGGGTCTGAGTGTCAACAGCAATACTATCATCACCAGCGCCAGACCCATGACCGCGGAACTGCCGATGGTTTTCATCCGCCCCTTGAATTCTACCGCCTTGTCGGTCCACAGAGTCAATGTGACACCGGCGGGCAGGCTCGCTTGTCGTTCATCGATCCATTTGCGTACAGCGTCCGAGGCCGTGACGATATCCATGATTTCGGTTGTCATGATCATCAACAACACGGTCGGTTCGCCGTTGAGCGTTGCCAGGATGGGGTTATCTTCAAAACCGTCCACGACAGTGGCGACATCACCGACGCGGATGGTACCGCCATCCGGTGTTTCGAGGATTATAATTTTGTCAAACTCTGGTGCTGTGTCGGCCTGGCTGCGTACTTTGAGCTGGTAGGTTCCTACCTCGGTGCGCACCGTGCCGGCAGATTGATTGATCGAAGTATTCCGGATTGCATCAGCAACCTGCGAGAAACTGAGATTGTAACGCCGCAAGGACTCCTCGCTGACTTCGATTGACACTTCTTCCTGACGTGTCCCGAATAACTGCACAATGGTAATGGCCGGTAGTTGGGCGACTTCACGTCTGAGTTGTTCTGCCAGGTGCTTGAGTTTGCGTTCTCCGATATTCCCGTGTACTGCAACCCGCATGAATTCGTTCTGGTTGACCCATTGCTGCACCCGGGGCGGTTCAATATCACGCGGGAAAGATGAAATTGAATCCACGCGGATTTTTACGTCATTCATGAACTGGGTGAAATCAACCTGTTGCTCGGCCAGGATGTAAACCTCACCGCGGCCTTCGCTCGAAGAGGAACGAACCCATTCAATAGCATCCAGATCACTGACGGACTCTTCTATCCGGGCAACAATCTGCTCTTCAACTTCCTGCGGTGCCGCACCCGGCCAGGAGACTACAATTTGTAAGCCAGGGAAGCGCACCTGCGGATCTATCTCGCGCTCCATCTTGGAGAAACCGATCGTACCGGCTACAAAGACGCCGACCATGACCAGATTGGCGGCTACAGAATTACGTGCCCACCAGGCAATCAGGCTGTTCATGTCTTTGACCCCTCTATTATTATTTTAGCTTTGTTGTTCGCGGCGAATGGCACGGACTTCCATGCCATCAATAGCGGCAGGTATCGTTGAGGTCACTACTTTTTCACCGACTTCTACGCCCTTGGTCACCAGCACGGTGTCTTCCGATGTGGAAAGTACATCAACCGTGCGTATTTCAAGACGGTTCTGGTCATTAACAACATATACCTTGTCGGCATTGCGTAAGGCCAGGCGTGGAAGTATCAGGGCTCGCTGGCTGGTGACGCCGGCAATTTCAGCATTGACAAACATGCCCACTGCCATTGGTACACCGCTGTCGGCGCCCTGGCCGTAGGGGTCTTCAACTTCGGCGATGGCATAAATCAGGCGAGTCAGTGGATCGACCGATGCATTGATGCGGACTATGTGCCCACTCCAGAAATACTCGCGGTTACCTACACGGGCCTTGAATTGGACCTGCGGTGCGTTGAAAGCATCGGCCGTGAAGCCGATTGGCAGGTTTAGCTCTGCCAACTGCACATCGGTCAGTGGTAAGCGGATTTCCACGGTGTCGGTAGAAAACACCCGGCCGAGACGTGTGCCGGCGGAAACATACTGGCCAATGCCAATACTTTTCTCACGCACGCGACCATGGAAAGGCGCGCTGATTTCCGTGCGGGCTACATTCAACTGGGCTTCTTTCAGATCGGCTTCAGCGGCGAGTAACTTTGCTTCAACCTCCAAAACTTGCGGTTTGTTCAACGCGAACGGGGTCGGTTCACCGCTGGTGCGTTTATCCAGCCATTGGTCTTCTTTGATTTTGGCGTTGGCCAATTCCCGTTGTACGGCAACCTGGGCTTCTGCTACCCGCGCCCTGGCACGGGTGACAGCCAGTTGATAATCGGTAGCATCGATTTTAACCAGTGTGGTGCCAGGGTCAAACTCGGCGCCTTCTGCGAAGGACTGTGAGACTGCCACTATGCGTCCGGATACCTGTGGTACCAGGTCGATTTCAGTTTTGGGGCGAACTTCGCCCTGGGTCTGAACCGAAATGGTGATGATATCTGCTTTAACTTCATCTACATACAGTGAAATCAGGCGTTGTGTTTCTTCCTTTTTCTCCGGCGCAGGTTTTGTTGCACTCAAGGCGAAAACCACTCCGATACTTGCCGCCAGCACGATAACCGGCGCAATAGTCTTCAACAATTTATTCACTGCAAAACCCTCGTTCCGTACTTCGTTCAGCGTTATTGCCCATGCCTATGCATAAAAAACGGGCGCATAAAAAACGGGCAGATGCCATCGTGCATGGGCGTAAAACGAATACGCCTCCACGAACATCAGCCCTTGTGTAGTTACTTAGACGATCTTTTTCTTGGTTTGGTTACTTTTTTTTATGACATTACCCGCATGAAGGGTCAGTTCATCGGGACAGGGGTATGAGACCATGAATCAAAGACCAGTGCATGGGCCATTAGTTTACGCAGGGAAGAAGGTCGGATCAGGAACTGATCGGGATATACAGCAGGAGGGAGCAGCGCGGCAGCTCCCTCCTGCTACATCAATTTAGCTGCCGTACAGCTTGTTCAGATATTCTGCGTGGGGATAAAACTGTTCCGCTTGCTCATCACTGGCTTCACGTGCCCGTTTCTGGTTGCGGGCAGGAAGGCGTAGCGGACCTTTTGTTGGTTCGGGGAAGCGCCCCATGCCGGCCAGCATGCAATACCATGAAGTACGCGGGTAGAGTTGTTGATCGATATTGTCGAACAATACACGGTCAATACTCTCATTGTTATCCCAGGCCTCCAGAACCCTGGCCAGTTGTGAAGACATGTTTGGGTTGTCACGGGCATTACGCCAATAGTCGGTATCATCCCGCGTATTGAGTTTGTAATGCATTTGCAGGTAATCAAGGATGCCATCGATAAAGTTGTTAACCCCGTTGTTGAACTCCTGCTGGTGCTTATTGGTGAATTCACCACGTTCGAATAAATCGGTAAAGCGCTCCAGGGAGGTTTGAATAATATTTATCATCAGCGCCTCGAGCGGCTCCAGGAAGCCCTGTGACAGTCCGATGGCTACACAATTATTTTTCCAGTGATGCTCCAGTCTGCCAGGATTCCAATGCAGGTGTAGCGCCTCGACGCCTTCCACATCCGCGCCAAGATACTCGCGAAATTCTGCCTCGGCCTCTTCCGGGCTAATGTAATCCGAGCTGTAAACATAGCCATTCCCGATACGGTTGCGCAGTGGAATGTGCCAAACCCAGCCGTATTTCATGGCTTTGGATTTGGTTTCAGACATGATCCTGTCTTTGTCCTTTATTGGCGTAGGGATCGCGACAGCACTGTCGTTGAACATGTAGTCTTTGGTCGATATGGGCTTCTCACCCATCGCCTGGCGGATCAGCAGGCCCTTGAAACCGGAGCAATCAATAAAAAAGTCTGCCTTGATCTTGCCATTTTTTTTAGTTTCAACATGTGTAATGTCACCATGGTGGTCAAACTTGACATCAGTGATGGTGTCCTGGATTAAAGTCACGCCTCTTTGGGTGGCTTTGCCGCGCAGGAATTCCCCCATCAGGTCGGCATCGAAATGATAGCCGTACATGCTTTCGGTAGATGGCCTGTGCCTGGGGATAGGCGAACGCTGCTGGCGGGCCAGTGCCGTGGTGACAAAGTAGTCATCCGGGTGCGCTGGTACGTCATAACCGCTGCGGCGCAGGTTGCAGTTATCCCAGAAGTGCTGAATAAAGGCCTTGTCCAGGTCGGAGAAAAACGGGTGGAAATACGTTTCGCAGCCTTCAACTGTTGACCAGTCCGGAAAACTGATCCCGCATTTGTAGGTAGCATTGCAAGGGGGCATCCACTCGCTTTCCGGGATATCCAGGCGGGCATAGAACTCCCGCAACAGCGGCGTCGTACCTTCGCCAACGCCCACAATACCGATTTCGGGCGACTCGATCAGACAGATATCTATACCTTTATCACCCCATGCATCCTGCATATGAATGGCGGCCATCCAGCCAGCCGTACCACCACCAACAATCAGTATTTTCTTAGGCTTTGAAGTCATTTCAGATAGTCCACAGTTAAAGAGCCAATTAAACGCAATTCTATCCAACCAGCGAGGATTTAACACCATCCTGGGGCTTTTGCAATAGAATGTCCTTGTCCTGGGTCAACTAAACTGCGCACCAATCAATCAGGGAATCACATGAATAAAATTGCCATTGGACTGGTATTGCTCATACTGGCTGCTACCTCCGTATTGACGTTTGCTGCCGATAACCGCACGGAAATTCATGCCTCGGCAGACCAGGTGCAACCGCTGTTGGCCGGTATGAAAGCACCGGATTTTACCGTCAGGGATGTCAAAGGCCAGCCGTTCCAATTCCAGGCCAGCCGCCTGGATAAACCTCTGGTTTTGACCTTTTTCCGCGGCGGTTGGTGCCCTTACTGCAATTTGCATTTAGCGGAGATGCGTCTGGCAGAAAAGCAACTCAAGGAAATGGGTTTCAATATCTGGTTCATCAGTATCGATAAGCCGGAACTGCTTTTGGAAAGTCTGGATGACCCAAATATTGGCTATACGATCTATTCGGATTCTTCACTGCAGGCCACCCGGGCCTTTGGGCTGGCTTTCCGGGTTGATGATGAACTGGTTAAGAAATACCTGGCGTTTGGTATTGATCTGGAAAAGGCCTCCGGTGAAACCCACCACGTTTTGCCGGCACCTGCTACCTATATCATCGGTACGGATGGGATAATCAGTTTTGCCTACATCAACCCGAATTATAAAGTCCGCCTGCACCCGGATATTTTACTGGCTGCGGCAAAAGCCTATCAGGAGGGTGCGGATCAACGCATTATAAACCGTCGTAAGGCACAATAAGAACACCCCGGGGTCAGACTCAAATGCGCGGATTGCGGCGTGTTTACTGATAGCTGTATGTCGCATTCCCGGGGTCAGACTCAAATGCGCGGATTGCGGCGTGTTTACTGATAGCTGTATGCCGCATTTGAATCTGACCCCGGTGCCGGATGCCTTGAGCGGATAAATGATCCACTATGCCCTTCGAATCACGATGATTCCAGGCATCAGAATAGCTTCCTACAAACGCAGTCTTTGGCGTTTCACAGTCGCAGGCAAGCCCGTTGCACCCGGCAGACTCGCGGATCGTCAGGCTGGACCACGAGCGTCTGAACGGGAACAACCTTGGCGAGTTCTCGCCCTATGAACCTGAGAGTGGCAACCTGGTTGCCCGTGGCCATGACTATTTCTACAGTGAAGATGAAAAATTTGGCATCGGCGTGTGGGAAAGTAAGCCAGGAGAGATGTCTTATAACAACCTGGCGTATTACGAACTCATGTACGTGCTTGACGGCAGCCTGGTGATGACCGACGAGCACGGGAAAACCGAGACCTTTGGCCCCGGCGAAGGCTTGGTGCTGCCCAAGGGCTGGTCCGGTACCCTGGCGGTACCGGAGGGCGGTGTGCGCAAGATATGGGTGTCTTACCTGGGTGGAAAAAAAGGCTCATAAGCGTAGATTATCCATCATGAAACCTGAAGATTCATCGCCCGGAAAGCTATCAGACCAGCAGCTCGGCATGGATCAGACCATATCCCGTCGGGATATTTTGCACGGCATTGGGGCACTGACGGCCGCCGCAATACTGCCCGCGCCCGGGTTCGTCAGCGAGGTGCTGGCGTCTGCAGGCGGTGCTGAACACCGGGTGCCCCATAGGTATCCGCCGGCACTCACCGGCTTGCGTGGAGATCATGCAGGGTCTTTCGAGGTCAGCCACCAACTGGCCCTGCAGGGTAAACGAAACTGGGGCCCTGTGATTGAGCCTGATGCCGGCATTTACGACCTCGTTGTTGTCGGGGCAGGTATCAGCGGCCTCGCCGCTGCCTATTTTTATCAACAACAGCATGCGCAGGCACGAATCCTGATCCTCGATAATCATGATGATTTTGGCGGCCACGCCAAGCGCAATGAGTTCCGTGCAGGCGAGCGTACGCTGATCGGTTATGGTGGTGCCCAGAGCCTGGAAGACCCAGCGGGATACAGCGCCACAGTCAAGGGTTTGCTGGATGACCTGGGTGTTGATATCAGACAATTTAACAGTGCTTACGACCAGGGGTTTTACCGGCGTAACGGGCTTCGCGCCGGTATGTATTTTGGGCGCAAATTTTGGGGCGTTGATCGTACGATTCCGTTCGACATGGGGGTGCTTGAAGATTATGTGCCTTTGGCACCATCGACGTTACCGGTGGCAGCAGCGGTCGCACAGATGCCAATCTCTGAGCCAGCCAGGCGTGAACTCCTGCGCCTGCTGACGACCGATAAAGATCAAATGCCCGAAATTCCGGTTGACGACAAGTGGGACTATTTGTCCAGGATCAGCTACCGGGACTTCCTCAGTAAGCACCTGGACATTCATGAACCCGAGGTTTTCAAGTTATTGCAGGATCTTGCCAGTGACTTTGGCGTCGGCATAGAGGCAGCGCCCGCTGCGGGTGCCATCAGCTATAACGGGTTACCGGGTTGGGATGCTGCCGGGCTGCCGGAGCCTGAACAGGAGGAACCCTACATTTACCATTTCCCCGATGGCAATGCATCGTTGGCACGCTTGCTGGTACGTAAAATGATACCGGCTGTTGCGACTGGCAACAGTATGGAGGATGTCGTTATGGCCCGATTCGATTATGCGAAACTCGACCAGGCCACAGTAGCGGTGCGCTTACGACTCGACAGCACGGTCATCAGTGTAAAGAACGATCGGGACCCCGCGACAGCCAGGCGTGTTCTGCTGACCTACGTGCGCCATGGCCAGGCCTGCCGCATTCAGGCACGGGCGTGCATACTGGCCTGCAATAATGCAGCGATTCCTTACCTCGTCCCCGAACTACCCCAAGCCCAGCGTGAAGCGCTGGCCTTGCAGGTCAGGACGCCGATCCTGTATACCAATGTTGCATTGCGCAACTGGCAGGCATGGAAAAACATGGGTATCGGTGCTGTGCTCGCGCCGGGAAGTTACCATGTTGCTGCCATGCTCGATTTCCCGGTAAGCCTCGGGGGCTATACTTACGCCCGCGCGGCAAATGAACCGGCCATCGTGCATATGGAGCGATTTCCACACCGTTCCAATGAAGGTTTAACGGCGCGTGAACAACATCGCCTCGGCCGCCGGGAATTGCTGTCGACCTCTTTCGAAACCATTGAACGAAATATTCGCAGCCAACTCGCCGGTATGCTGG
>QIKV01000023.1 GCA_003233115.1 Oceanospirillales bacterium | reverse complement strand
CCTGTACCCGGTAGCGTCCACCCTGCCGCTGACGCCGTTTTCATGGTTAACCACGTCACAGACCTCTGCACGGCTGACCGGGATATCTGCAAAGGCCCTGGCGACCGGGTGTGAGGCGTCAATTTCCAGCAGTGCAGCGATTCGAAACACACCCGCTTCGTCAAATTCCCCGCGTGCCGGATTGATCGTGGTGCCGGTAATTTGCGGCATGCCAGAGGTCAAAGTGCCGGTTTTATCGAACACGACCGTGTCTATACCCGTCAGCAACTCGAGTGCAGCACCCCGGGTCAGCAGCACGCCGCGTTCGAGCAGGGCACGACTGGACGAAGCGATGGCTGCGGGTGTTGCCAGCGACAGGGCACACGGGCAACTGATCACCAGTACCGCCAGGGTTGCGGGCACCAGCATGGCAATATCCTGGTTCAACCACCACAGGGCGGTCAGGCCGGCAACCAGCAGGACAACGGCCACGAACCAGCCAGCATAGCGCTCTGACAGGCGGGCATAGTGGCTTTTGTGGGTTTGTGATTTCAACAGCATGCGACCCATCACGGAAACTGTCGACTCATCAGGATCTTTTGTTACTTTAACCATGAGTGTTTGTAACTGGTTGATACTGCCGGCAATGACATCGTCACCATCACGTTTCGTGATCAGTCGCGACTCCCCGGTCAACAGCGCCTCATTGACTTTGCTATAGCCACTGATGACGCACCCGTCGGCCGGAAACGTCTGCCCTGCCCTGACCCTGACCTGGTCATTTTTTCGTAAGTCCATGGCCGGCACCTGCTCCGCCCGCCCGTCTGTGAGCAACTCGGCCCACTCCGGCAACAGGCGCGCCAGTGCCAGTCCGGTCTGCAGGTTACGGTGGCGAATGACTAACTCGGCATACCGTCCCAGCGACAGGAAGAAAATAAACATGACGACCGAATCAAAGTAGACATGGCCGTTACCTGTCATGAAATGGATGAAACTCATACCAAACGCGATGGAAAGTGCCAGCGCAACCGGCACATCCATGCCGACCCTGCGCGCCCGTATACTACGCCAGGCACCGCTGAAAAAAACCTGCCCGGAATAAACCAATACCGGGGTGGTAACAAGCAGGCTGACCCACTGCAAAAAGCGTTCGGAACCGGCGGAAATACCCATGGATTCGCCCGCATACAGGGCCACGGCATACATCATCACCTGCATCATGCCAAGGCCGGCTACGCCGAGTCGTTTGAGTGCGTCACGGCGCTCTTCCTGTCTGCCCAGCGCTTCTGCGCCGGCCAGTGGCAGGTGTGGGCGGTAACCGACTGCGGCCAGAATGGCTGCAATTTTGCTGAGCTTCAAGGTGGCCGGATGCCAGTTAATACGCACAAAACCCGTGGCGATATCTACCTGGACCTGATCAATGCCGGTGCGTGCCTCCAACTGGCTCCTGATCAACCAGGCACAGGCCGCGCAACGGATACCTTCTGCTTGCAGCAACAGTTCGTAGCGACCGTTTTTCAGCTTGCTGCCCCACAGGGACTGGCGCCCATCAAAGCGCTGCCACGCCTGCTCCAGTTCATGTTGATCATCTGGTTGCCTGACAGCTTTTCTTGACCGGAATTGATAATAGCGTGACTGGCCTGCGCTCAGAATCAGGTTCGCTACCGCTTCACAACCACTGCAGCAAACCGGCTGTGCCTGCCCTTGTGATGCAACAGTAAGCTTGCAGGCAAGTGGTACAGGCTCTCCGCAGTGGAAGCAGAACCGTGCACTTTCAGTCACAGTTAACCGGAACTCGAATCTGTCCCGCCGGCGTCTTCTTTTTTTATTTCCTGCACCGGTGTGTGGGCTTTCAACTCATCGTTCAAACGACGGTATTCCTCGTCTCCGACAATCAGATGAAACGGTCGGGTGAGTGCCAGGTACACCGTAATGATTCCCGCAATAATCGATGCGGCAGGCAGTGCGATGATAAACCACGGCCAGAATTGCCGATACCACGGGGGTTCCGGTGCGGTGTTTGGCCCAGTGTCTGGTTCAGTGTTTGAATGTTGCTGTGATGTCATCTTTTTCCTGTCGAACTGTGCAACGGCCCCTACTTAACCGGCAGCAGAAAACGCGTGGTAATGGTGCGCTCGATCACCGGTTTGTCCATGGTTGAAAACCTGACTTTGACCTTCATGGACCCTTGACCGATATTCTCAGGGGCCTGCAGGCGCAAAATAAACTCCCCCACCTGTTCCGGCCCGAGCGTCGGCGGGCGCGAGATAAGCAGCTCAATATCATTGTTGTCCACTACCTCGATGCGATACTCATGTGCCTTACGATCCATATTGACCAGTTTTAGCGTGTAAACGTTTTCTATCCGGTCATCCGCGAGTTCCCGGTACAAAACATTGCGGTCACGTAATAAATCTGCGCGCAATAGTACACGATGATGAATTGACCAGATAACCCCACCAATCAGTGCCAATAGCAAAAAGGAATAAACCAGGATGCGTGGCCGCAACACGCGTGTTTTCCTGCCTTTGATCTTGTCTTCGGTGGTGTAACTGACCAGGCCTTTGTCATAGCCCATTATATCCATGACCTGATCACAAACATCAATACAGGCAGCACAGGCGATGCATTCGATCTGCAGGCCCTCACGGATATCAATACCGGTCGGGCAAACCTGTACACACAGCGTGCAGTTGATACAGTCCCCCAGCCCCTTTGCGACGGGATCATCACGCTTGCTGCGCCCGCCGCGGGGCTCGCCACGGGATTCATCATAGGCTATAACCAGTGTATCTTTATCAAACATGGCCCCCTGGAAGCGGGCGTACGGACACATGTATTTGCATACCTGCTCGCGCAAAATGCCGGCGTTGCCATAGGTGGCAAAACTGTAGAACAACAACCAGAAAGCCTCCCAGGGCCCCAGTTGAAAAGTAACCGCGGCATGGCCCAATTCACGGATCGGCGTAAAAAAGCCTACAAAGGTAAAGCCGGTCCAGAGTGCAAAGCTGACCCACAAAACCTGCTTGGCAGACTTGCGCAGAATTTTGTTGCGATTCCAGGGTGAAGCATCCAGCTTCATGCGCTTGTTCCGGTCACCTTCAACCAGGCGTTCCATCCACAAGAAAGCCCCGGTCCAGACCGTTTGCGGGCATGCATAGCCACACCACAAACGGCCGGCAACTGCGGTAACAAAAAATAGCGCCACACCGCCGATGATCAACAGCAGGGCCAGGTAAATGAAATCCTGCGGCCAGAATACAAGATTGAAGATATAGAACTTCCGCGCGGGTAAATCGAACAGAATTGACTGGTGTCCGGCCCAGTTGATCCATGGAGTGACGTAATACAGGCCTAACAGAAGCACCATGGCAAGCTTGCGTAATTCTGCAAATATGCCTTTTACATCGCGGGGGTAAACTTTAGGGTCTTTGCGATACAGTGAATCGCCGGGACCGGCGGTCTCGCTCACCGCCAGTCCTCGTCAACCAGGTCAGGGTTGGCTTCTGCGGGGTGGTGGATCTCTGCTTTCGGCCGCCTGCCATCACCTTTTACGTGGCCCCTTGCAGGGCCGGTACGGAGCATGAAGACCGTTAATGCAGAGGTCAACAGGCACACCAGGTAGAGAAAAGCAAAAGCCAAACCATAAGCCAACCGCATGCCAATGTCATAGCGGGTAGCCCAGGTGTGGATAATATCCATCGGGTCGATTAATCCGAACAGGAAAAAGGCCCCGATCGCTGCCGACAGAAAGGCGATCCAGAATACCACAGCCCAATCGCGCTGCCGCATGTTCCAGCGGCGGTCAATGGGATGCTCAGTATTCATGTCTGCCTGGCCGGGTCTGTTTTGCCAGGTCTACTTTGACAGACTCAGCACGTACGCTGCGATCACCCTGCGCCGATCTTCGTTCAAGTGGTCCTTGAACACCGGCATTTTGCCACTGCGGCCCTTAGTGATGGTCGTGTAGATGGTCTCAGCCTCACTGCCGTACAGCCAGATATTATCATTCAGCCGTGGCGCGCCAATGGCCTGGTTGCCACTGCCGTCAGCACCATGGCAGGCTGCGCACAAAGTATCAAAAGAGGCTTTACCTTTGGCAGCCATAGCGGCGTCTGCCGGTATACCGGACAGGCTCTGCACGTACGCAACCAGATCCCGGATGGCGCCTTCATCCAGTCCGCCGACCATCACCGGCATGGCAGCGGTACGGCCGTTGGTGATGGTTTGCACGACGGTGTCAAAACTGCCGCCGTATAACCAGTCACCGTCCGTGAGATTTGGAAAGCCGCGTGCACCACGGCCATCGGAACCGTGGCAGATCGCACAATTGTTGGCAAACAGCCGCTGTCCGGTCGCGTTGGCTGCGGGATCGGCTATCAGGGCGGCGTTATCCAGTTGCCGGTAGCGGGCATAGATCGGTTCCTGGGCCACGGCGGCGGCTTGTACCTCTGCCTCATACTGGCCCTCCTGGGTCCAGCCCAGCAGTCCGCCAAAATTACCGAGACCGCCATATAAAGCCAGGTAAATGAAGGCAAAAGCGATCGTGATATAAAACAACTGCAGCCACCACCTGGGCAGTGGATTATTGAGCTCCTCCAGATCCTCATCCCAGACATGTCCGGTTGTGCCCGTCCCCTCTTGCTTGTCCCGGTTGGAAATACCCCTGGTCCATCGCAGCAGCCAGAGACAGGCAAGAATAGTAACCACGGTGATAATAATGACATACCAGTTCCAGAAACTACTTAGCATGATTCACTCCCCTGCCCGTCCGCAGCATCTTTCTTATCAGGAATTACGCCATTATCCTCTTCCAGCGGCAGCATGCTGGCCGTATGGAAGGCCGCCTTGCGCTTGCGGCTCCAGGCCCACACCCACAGGCCCAAAAAAGAGAACAGCAGAACGAAAATAATGATGCCGCGAATTACATTGATATCCATTTCAACGGCCACTCCTTGCATGGCCCAGGCCCTGCAAATAAGCCACCAGGGCATCCAGCTCATTTTTACCTTCGACTGCGGCGGGTGCAGCAGCAATATCTTCATCGGAATACGGGTCGCCCAGTGCATTCAGGGCGTGCATTTTCTTCTGCACCAGTTTCCCATCCACCATATTGTCGCGCAACCAACCGTAATTAGGCATATTGGACTCAGGCACGACGTCCCGCGGGTTGGTCAGATGGATGTAATGCCATGCGTCACTGTAGCGCCCCCCTACCCTGGCCAGATCAGGCCCGGTACGCTTGGAGCCCCATTGGAAAGGCCGGTCGTAAACGGATTCGCCGGCCAGTGAATACGGCCCATAGCGCACAGTTTCACTCAGGAACGGCCGGATCATCTGCGAATGGCAGTTGTAACAACCTTCGCGCACATACACGTCGCGACCCGCGAGTTGCAGCGCCGGGTAAGGTACGACACCCTCGGTCGGTTGCCTCACCTGGTCCAGGAAAATCAGCGGAACAATTTCAACCAGTCCACCCAGGCTGATGGCAATGATGATAAATATCGCCATCAGGCTGATATTGGTTTCAAGCTTTTTATGTCCGCTACTCATGCGTGCTCTCCCCAGTCTGCGGGCTCTGAGGCAGGAATCGGTCTCATTTCCTTGCTGCGAAGCGTCTTCCATGTGTTCCAGGCCATGAAGAACATGCCGCTGAGAAATAACAAGCCCCCAAATAACCGGATGACGTAGTAGGGCTTGGTTGCCACAAGACCTTCGACAAAGCTGTAGGTCAGGGTGCCATCAGGATTAAATGCGCGCCACATCAAGCCCTGCATGACACCGGCAATCCACATCGCACTGATATACACCACCACGCCGAGCGTTGATGCCCAGAAATGGATGTCCACGGCTTTGACACTGTACATTTTCTTCTCACCGATCAGGCGGGGTATCAGGCTATACAGGGAACCAATGGTCATCATGGCGACCCAGCCCAACGCACCTGAATGCACATGGCCGATGGTCCAGTCTGTATAGTGGCTCAATGCATTGATGGTCTTGATCGACATCAGCGGGCCTTCAAACGTGGACATACCGTAGAAACTCAAAGCCACGATCATGAATTTTAGCACCGGATCGGTAGTTAACTTATGCCAGGCGCCCGATAAGGTCATGATGCCGTTGATCATGCCACCCCAACTTGGTGCCAGCAGGATCAGCGAGAATACCATGCCGATGGACTGCAGCCAGTTCGGCAAGGCAGTGTAGTGCAGGTGATGCGGGCCGGCCCACATGTAGATGGCGATCAGGGCCCAGAAATGCACAATAGATAAACGGTAGGAATAAACCGGTCTTTCTGCCTGCTTGGGTACGAAGTAATACATCATGCCCAGGAAGCCGGCGGTCAGGAAGAAGCCCACCGCATTGTGGCCGTACCACCACTGCACCATTGCATCGACCGCCCCTGAATAAATCGGATAGGACTTGTAAATCGTGATCGGGTATGACAGGTTGTTGACAATATGCAGCACAGCAATGGTCAATATGAACGCACCATAGAACCAGTTGGCAACATAGATATGACTGACACGGCGTTTGCCGATCGTACCGAAGAACAGCACCGCGTAAGCCACCCAAACCAGCGTAATGAGAATATCAATCGGCCATTCGAGCTCGGCGTATTCCTTGCCCTGGGTCCAGCCCATTGGCAAGGTCACCACGGCGCTGAGAATGACCGCCTGCCAGCCCCAGAAGACAAAGGCTGCCAGCTTGTCGGAAATCAGGCGCACATGGGAGGTCCGTTGTACAACGTACAAAGACGTGCCGATCAAACCACTGCCGCCAAAGGCGAAAATTACCGCGTTGGTATGTAGTGGGCGCAAACGGCCATAAGTCAGCCAGGGTATGTCAAAATTCAGAACCGGCAGCCATAATTGCGCAGCAATAACGACACCCACCAGCATTCCGACAATACCCCAGACGACGGTCATTATGACGAATTGTCGAACAACTTTATCGTTGTAGGTCATGATTAAACGCTTCCCTCACTTTTTAATAGCATATCGGCATCTGTTGTGCCCTGCCGGAGCCACGCGTTCAGGCGCCGGAATGCGTTCGCATCCTGTTGCCCCGGCAGTATGAGCAGATATCGGGCCTCTCCTGCGGTGCTTGCTCTGAGCACAGCAACCCTCTGGGTACACCACTGTTGACCGCTAAGAAAACCCTCAACTACGTTGTCGTCAGCGGTGTCCAGCCTGACCCGCCCGTCGGCAAAGAGGACCAGGGCCAATTCTACCTCACTTACTTTATAAAAATCTAATATAGGTGAAACCCATCCTGCCCCGATAATAAAGATGGCCAGCAAACTCAATGAAACCGGCTGCGGACTCAGTATGGCAGCGAGCAGAGCCAACAATAATACTGCACGCACCGGAGTGGCAAAATTTTCTTTCCTGGCAACTGTCAACCTGAGTGGTCTGTTAAACGACATGGGTCAGTGTAGCGATCAATTTCAGCACATCCGGGTCCGAGGGCAAATCCCTGCCGGAAATCCAGTCAAACAACACGTCATCTTCCTGGGCCAGCAGTGCTTCCAGTTGCGGCCAGCTACCTGCACGCAGCGCTTCGGCCCGTGTATTAAAGAATACTTCAAACAATACATCCAGTTCTTTCATCCCGCGCCGGGCTCGCCAGCGGAGTTTCTTTAGCCTCTCCTCCCCGCTGAGCATATCAGGTAACCACAATCTAGGCCCCGCTGCGCTGCAGTAGCATTTTCTTGGTTTCAGCGATCGCCCTGGCCGGGTTCAGGCCTTTGGGACAGGTCGATGTACAGTTCATGATGGTATGGCAACGATATAGCCGGAACGGGTCATCAAGTTCATCCAGGCGTTCGCCAGTTGCTTCATCGCGGCTGTCTGCCAGCCAGCGATAGGCCTGCAACAAAATAGCCGGGCCGAGGTAGCGGTCGCCGTTCCACCAGTAACTTGGGCACGAGGTCGAACAGCAGGCACACAAAATACATTCGTACAGGCCATCCAGTTTTTCACGATCTTGCGGAGATTGCAGGCGCTCCTGGTCCGGTAACGGCACGCTTTGGGTGCGGATCCAGGGCTTGATGCTGGCGTATTGCGCATAGAAATGGGTCATGTCCGGCACCAGGTCCTTGACCACCTGCAAATGTGGCAAGGGATTAATTTTGATATCGCCCTTGATGTCGCTGATGGGTTTGGTACAGGCCAGCGTATTGGTGCCGTCGATATTCATTGCACAGGAACCGCAAATACCTTCGCGGCAGGAGCGGCGCAGCGTCAGGGACGGGTCGATTTCATTTTTGATCTTTAACAGGGCATGCAACACCATCGGGCCGCAATCATCCAGGTCCACCTCAAAACTGTCGATACGCGGGTTCTCGCCCTTGTCCGGGTCCCACCGGTAGACATGAAAGGTTCTTATGTTTGATGCGCCTTCCGGTGCCGTATGTTTCTGCCCTTCAACCGGTCTGGATGCAGGCGCTAATCTTAATTCGAGCATGGAGTTTTCCTTTTATCCTGCGGTCAGTAAACGCGTGGCTTCGGTGGTACGACTTCGACGTCGTCGCTCATCGTGTACAGATGCACCGGCCGGTAATCGATGGCTACCCGGCCGGCTTCATCCAGGCTGGCAAGCGTATGCTTCATCCAGTGATCATCATCCCGGTCCGGGTGGTCTTCACGGGCATGCGCACCCCGGCTTTCTTTGCGGTTCTCAGCACCATGCATGGCCACCATTGCGCAACCCAGCAGGTTACGTAATTCCAGTGTCTCGACCAGGTCGGAATTCCAGACCATGGAGCGGTCACTGACCCCGATGTCCGCAAATGTTGCATGCACATCAGAAATCAGTTTGCAGCCTTCTGCCAGTACCTTACCGGTGCGGAAAACCGCTGCATTGTTCTGCATGACCAGTTGCATTTCATCTCGCACAGCCGCCGCGCTGTTGCTGCCTTCTGAGTGCCGCAGACGGTCAAAATCCGCCACCAGCGCATCGACAATGCTGTTATCCAGGTGCTTATGTTTCCGGTTGGGCTCGATGACCTCCGCGCAGCGGTGCGCCACGGCACGCCCAAAGACGATGATATCCAGCAGGGAATTTGAACCCAGGCGGTTCGCGCCGTGAACCGACACGCAGGCGGTCTCGCCAATTGCAAACAACCCTGAGACAACCGCATCGGGGTTACCATCTTTCAGTTGCACCACTTCCCCGTGGTAGTTGGTTGGTATGCCACCCATGTTGTAGTGGGCCGTGGGGATGACCGGTATCGGTTCCTTGGTGACATCCACGCCGGCAAAAATCTCAGCCGTCTCGGCAATGCCCGGTAAACGTTTTTTGATGACATCGGCACCGAGGTGTTGCAGATTCAGGTGGATATGGTCTTTTTTCGGGCCGACACCCCTGCCCTCCCGGATTTCAATGGTCATCGAACGACTGACCACATCACGCGAAGCCAGGTCCTTGGCATTGGGCGCGTAACGCTCCATAAAGCGCTCGCCTTCGGAATTGCTGAGGAAACCACCCTCGCCACGCACACCTTCTGTGATCAGCATTCCCGCGCCATAAACACCGGTCGGGTGGAACTGGATGAACTCCATATCCTGCAGTGCCAAACCCGCCCGCAGCACCATGCCGTTGCCGTCACCGGTACAGGTGTGCGCCGAAGTGCAGGAGAAGTAAGTGCGACCGTAACCGCCAGTTGCCAGGATCACTGCGTGGGCGCGAAACAGATGCAGGGTGCCTTCAGCCAGGTCCCAGGCCAGCAGTCCACGGCACACGCCTTCATCATCCATCAGCAGATCAAGCGCGAAGTATTCGATAAAAAAAGTGGCGTCGTGTTTCAGCGCCTGCTGATACAGCGTGTGCAGGATGGCGTGGCCGGTACGGTCTGCTGCCGCACAGGTTCTTTGTGCGGTACCTTCGCCGTAATGCGTGGTCATGCCCCCGAACGGGCGCTGGTAAATCTTGCCGTCTTCGGTGCGTGAAAACGGTACGCCGAAATGCTCCAGTTCAATGACCGAGGGTACCGCTTCGCGGCACATGTATTCAATGGCGTCCTGGTCACCGAGCCAGTCCGACCCCTTGACGGTGTCGTACATATGCCAGCGCCAGTCATCATCACCCATGTTACCCAGGGCCGCCGACATACCGCCCTGTGCGGCAACCGTATGACTGCGGGTCGGGAACACTTTGGAAATGCAGGCAGTTTTCAGGCCGGTGGCAGCCAGGCCCATGGTGGCGCGCAAACCGGCACCGCCGGCGCCGACCACAAGGACATCATAGCGGTGTTCGGTAATCGAGTATTTAGTGCTCATGGTTCAGGCTCCCAGTGCCAGCTTCAACGCCGCGATGGCACTGATCAGAAATGCGATAAGACAGGCCAGGCGCACGCCTAACAGCAACACGAACTCCAGTGCAGCGATATGTACATAGTCTTCAATAACGACCTGTAAACCGAGCTGGATATGGTAGAACAGGGTACCGGCCAGCAATAGGGTCATGCCGGCATTGAATGGCGTTGCCATCGTTGCCCTTGCAGTGAGGTAATCTGCACCGGCAAGTGCTACGCCCAGCCACAATATCCAGGTGGTCAACAGCAACAGCAATAGCGCTGAATAGCGCTGCGAACGCCAGTGGTGCGAACCGCCACCTGCACTGCCCATGCCACGTACCTGAGCCAGCGGGTTTTGCATGTTCATAAGCCTGCCCCCAGGATGATCACGGAAAGCACGACTGAACCGATGACGGCAATCCAGCCGGACAGGTTGACCTGCTGCATCTCCATCATCCAGCCGGCGTCCCAAATCAGGTGACGGATACCGCCCAGCAGGTGAAAGCTGAAACTGAATACGCTGGCCGCAATAACAAGCTTACCCAGGCCACTACCCAGCCAGGCGCTCACAGATGCAAACGCTGCAGCGCCTGAAGCCAGTGAAATCAGCCAGTAAAGCAATAGCGGCGCGGTGACTACGGCCATGAATACGCCCGTCAGGCGGTTCAGGATGGAAAGTGCTGAGGTGATCTGGAACCTGTAATACGGGCCCAGCATATACGGCGACATCGGGCGCTTTGAGCTACTCATTGTTAATGGCCTTTTATCCTTTGATGGTCTGAATCAGAAATCGGTGCAGCGCCCCGCCTGTTCCCAATCACCATAGCGGGTGGGTTCCGGCCCCCTGGGGCCACCCACCTCAACCGGCTGGGGGTTGTTCAGGTCGATTTCTGCGGGTTGCTGCGGAGTGGTTGCGGAGGTATTGGCTTGCACCGGGAGTTCTTCTGCTGTTTCGTTTTTCATTAAAGCCAAGTGTAACGCTAAAGGCAATATTGCGCGAGCAGCATTTGCAGCGCTACAAAAGGCTGGATCTGGGTTAGAATGCAAGCGTGGCTCACTTGCCACGCACAACGGGATATTGTAGCTGATGATCGCACTCACCTACCTGTCAGCAATTCGTTTCAGTGGTGCAGATGCCGGTAGTTTTTTGCACAATCAACTCAGTGCTGACGTATTGGCATTGGCACCGGATGAGTCCGTTTTTGCCTGCTATTGTGAACCCCGTGGCCGGGTGCTGGCTCTGCTGCTGGTCCACCGGAGCCATGCCGGCTATTACGCCATTGTGTCCCGGTCACTGGTCGCCTCCATCGCCAAACGGCTGATGATTTATGTCCTGCGCGCAAAGGTCAATATTGAGGTCCTGGATGGCTGCGCTGTAACGGGCTTTCAAGCAGGCGCTGAACCTGGTCCTGTTGCCCCCACGACCGAGGGGCTGCAGACGCCGCCCGCCCACCTTGCCGTGGTGGCGGTACCAGACAGCGATGACAGATTACTGGTCGGGGCTGCCGATGCATCTGTCGACACCAGCGCTGCGCGGCAGGCTGCCTGGAAACTTGCGCAACTGAAACGGGGCATCGTATGGCTGTGTCCGGCAACCAGCGGAGAATTTTTACCGCAGATGCTGGGTTATGAGGCTCTCGGTGCGGTTAACTTCCGCAAGGGCTGTTATCCGGGTCAGGAAATCGTCGCGCGCACGCACTATCTGGGTAAAGTAAAGCGTCACCCACGGTTGCTGTGCACCACCGCTGCCATTGGTCCGAAACCGCTGGATAAAATTCAAATTACCGGTGCCGGCCAGTCTTACGATGCCGTCATCACTGACTGCGGCCACCGTCAGGATGGTGGTAGCTGCATGCATGTCGTGACGCGTATGGATCCGGACCTGGCGGTTGAACAGATCGAATACCAGGGCCAGATTATCCCCCTCGTATAAATCTCGACCACGTTTTGACTCAGGCCTGCGCGACGATATAACAAACCCAACCGGGATCTGCGTCTCCGCGTTCAGACGGTGTGTAGATGCCGTTACCCTCGTTGCTGTCTTCGTCTGTGCCCTCCCAGTAAATATCAACTTTAGCAAAGCCGGCCGCATACAGAATCTCCCGGATCTCAGGCAAGGTCCACAAGCGCCAGTGATAACTGAATGCCTTATCGAGCCGTGAGCCGTCGGGAAATTCAAAATGAATGTGACAGGTCATGCCCGAATCAATCGGGTTGAAGGACGCCTGATCCCAGATGTAGGTGAACGCCTGGCCCTGTGTATCCCGGCATTCACGCGGTTCCGTTAATACCATCGGCGCTTCGAAGCCGCCATAGGCATCCAGAAACAGGATGCCGTCGGCAACCAGGCCATCGAGCGCATTCTCAAAGTACTCACGTAACTCACCGCGCTTTAAAAACAGGTAGTAGCTGAAATTCATTGCCAGGATGATATCCACCAGACCGGGCCGTGCGTGCAGCACGTTTGCCTGCAATAGCTCAACGCGCCCGGACTGTTCCTGTGTGAGTTGTGCAAGGTTGTGCAAGCTGCCCCACGCCAGTACCTCCGGATCCAGGTCCACGCCGATCGCGTAATGATCTGCACCACGGGAGACCCATTCACAGCTTGTATTGGCAGTTCCGCAGAAATCTTCCCGCAGGCGCGTGGCCGGGCGCCGGCGCAGTTCTGACCAGGTCTGTTCAACAAAACCAATTTCAGACTCAACATCCTGGACCGACTGTTGATAGAGCAGGTGGCGGTCAGCCAACTCCGCCAGCTCAGTTTTCACGGATGGGTGGGTATTTTTCTTTGACATAGTTGTCAATAAGGGCAAGGAAGTCAGCGGTCAGGGTGTCCCCCCTCAAGGTCGCCGCCTTCTCACCATCTATAAACACCGGCGCTACCGGTGATTCACCGGTACCTGGCAGGCTGATACCGATATTGGCCTGGCGGCTTTCACCCGGTCCGTTGACGATACAGCCCATCACTGCAAGACTGAGGTTTTCCACACCTGCATAACGGCATTTCCAAGCTGGCATCCGGGTGCGCACGTGGTTGGTCACATCAAGTGCCAGCGACTGGAACAAGGTACTGGTGGTGCGGCCACAACCGGGACAGGCGGTCACCACCGGCGTAAATGCCCGCAAGCCCATGCTCTGCAGTAACTCCTGCGCAACCACGACTTCATCGGTACGTGCCTGGCCGGGTTCAGGGGTCAGTGAAATACGAATTGTGTTACCGATGCCCTGCTGCAACAAGACCGCCAGTGCCGCGCTGGAGGAGACAATGCCTTTGCTGCCCAGACCCGCTTCGGTCAGGCCCAGATGCAGCGGGTAATCACAACGCTGCGCCAGTTCCTGGTAGACCATGATCAGGTCCTGCACCCCGCTGACCTTGCAGGAGAGGATGACCCTGTCATGGGCCAAACCCAGTTCTTCGGCCTGTGCGGCACTCTCCAGCGCAGAAACAATCAATGCTTCACGCATGACGGCATCGGCGGGCTGCGGCTTGCCGGTCCGGCCATTGGCATCCATCAGTCGCGCCAGCAGGCTCTGGTCGAGGCTGCCCCAGTTGACACCGATGCGGACGGGTTTGTCATGCGCTATGGCAAGGTTCACGATGGTGGCGAACTGGTCGTCGCGTTTTTTGCCAAAGCCAACATTGCCCGGGTTAATGCGGTATTTGGCCAGCAGACGCGCGCACTCCGGATACTGCTTTAACAGGCGGTGGCCGTTGTAGTGAAAGTCACCGATGATCGGGACATTACAGGACATTCGGTCCAGGTGTTCCACAATCCCCGCCACTGCTGCCGCTGCGCCTGGTGTGTCGACCGTGATACGAACCAGCTCAGAACCAGCGCGCGCCAGTTCTGCAATTTGCACGGCAGTTGCACGGATATCTGCACTATCGGTATTGGTCATGGACTGCACCACCACCGGGTGGCTACTTCCGATGGCGATCCCGCCAACCCGGACGGTTGGCGTTGTTCTGCCTGCCTGTGCCATTCCCATGACGCCGCTATCCCGGTTATTGATCCTGGTCTGACCCGTGACCATCAGCAAATGGCTGCTGAGCTGCACTCATCGTTGGCCAGGCGGCACGCAGGTAAATCCACATCGACCATAACGTCAACGCTGCGGCCAGATACAACAGGATCAGGCCAATGAGCGTGATCGGAATGCCAAACAGGTTCTGTTTGAACAGCAGGAAGCTGATGGCAGTCATCTGGAATATGGTTTTGATTTTTCCCAGGCCTGTCACCTTGACCTGACCGCGCTTACCCAACTCCGCCATCCACTCACGCAGTGAAGAAATAGCAATTTCGCGCCCGATAATAATGGCGGCTGACAACGCGAAAAGCACTTCCGGTTTTCTCGAAACCAGCAATACCAGCGCCGTTGCCACCATTAACTTGTCAGCGACCGGATCCAGAAAAGCTCCGAAACTGGACATCAAGCCCATGCGCCGCGCCAGGTAGCCATCCAGCCAGTCCGTGATGGCCGCCAGGATAAAGATGATTGCAGCCACCAGGCCGGACCACGAGTAAGGTAAATAGAAAAACAGGACCAGCACGGGAATCAGTGCGATACGCATTAGCGTCAGAAAAAGTGGAAACGTCATTTGCATAGATCGGGCCCGGTGGACTTCATGCCGCCATTATCGCAGACCGCCGGCCTTTAGTGCAGGGATAAATAGATACCTTGTAGATTTGGCGGGATTGACGGCTTAAGAGCAGATATCCCGCCATTTAACTTGTGTAATCTGTGGGCTCCCGGCGCTTCAATGCAGCGCCTTGTAAATCCTGTTGGCCAATTGCCGGTTGATGCCGGGGATGCTTTCCAGTTCTTCCACCCCGGCCTTGCGCACGCCCTGGATACCGCCAAAGTGCGTCAGTAGTGCCCGGCGTCGCTTCGCGCCCACGCCCGTAATGTCTTCGAGCACTGAATGCACCGCGGCTTTCTGGCGGCGTCCGCGATGCCCGCTAATGGCAAAACGATGCGCCTCGTCCCTGACCTGCTGGAGCAAATGGGAAGCGGCAGATTCCGGCCCTGGCAGCAGACTGTATGGTGCTACCGGTAATACCCACTCCTCATAACCTGCGCGCCGCGACGGACCCTTGGCCACCCCTATCAACGGTATGTCACCGAGACCACATTCAGTCAGCACTTCAATGGCTATACCCAACTGGCCCTTGCCGCCATCCACCACGATCAGGTCCGGCAGGTGGCCACCCTCGGCGGCAAGTTTTCGATACCTGCGGCGGAGCACTTCGCGCATTGCCGCGTAATCATCACCTGCCTTGAAACCCTTGAGGTTGTACCTGCGATAGTGGGATTTACGCGCACCTTCATGGCCGAAGACCACACACGAAGCCACTGTGTTGTGGCCGGAGGTATGAGAGACATCGAAACATTCGATCGTTGCAGGCACTTCATCCAGTTGCAGCAGTCCGGCCATTGCCTCGAACTGACTGCCGATCCGGGACGATTCTGTTGAGCGCATGTGTAAAGCATTCAGGGCATTTCTTCCGACCAGTTCCAGCCATTGCCGCCGATGGCTGCGCGGATGCGGCTGAATACGCACCTTGTGGCCGCTGCGCGCGCTGAAAATCGCTTCGAACAGGTCCCGCTGTTCCAGTGAATGAGAAATAATAATTTCCGCAGGTGGCCTGCGCTCACGGTAATACTGGCCGAGGAAGGTGCGTAAAATATCAGTTTCCGGGTGGCCTTCCGACTGGGCGGGGAAATAGTCCCGTTGGCCGAGACTGCGGCCACCCCGGACCGACATCACTTCGATCACACAACTGCGTTGCAGTCTTGCCAGCGCGATGATATCCAGATCACCGTTGCCTGAGGCAACAAACTGGCGTGCCTGCATCTGCTTCAAGTGGTTAATCTGGTCCCGGTACTGGGCTGCCTGCTCATAGTGCTGCAGCCTGGCGGCCTCCTCCATCCTGCTAATCAGGCGGGTAATTACCTGCTGGCTGTGGCCGTGCAAAAACAGCAGGGCATCCTCGGCCTGGCGGGCATAATCCGCCTGGTTGACTTTACCCACACACGGCGCGGTACAACGTTTTATCTGGTGCTGTAAACAGGGCCGGCGACGGTGGCTGAAATAGCTGTCTTCACAGTTGCGCAGCATAAAAAGTTTCTGGATCAGGTTGATGCTTTCACGCACCGAACTGGCCGACGGATAAGGACCCAGATACTCCCTGCCCTTGTCTTTTGCCCCGCGGTGGAAAGCGATGCGCGGGAAGTCATGATCCGTACCCAGCATCACCCACGGGTAGCTTTTATCATCGCGTAGCAGCACGTTGTAACGGGGCTTGAGGGACTTGATCCACTCGTTCTCGAGCAGCAACGCCTCAGCTTCATTGCGGGTCAGGCTGACCTCTATGGCGTGGATACGCGCCAGCATGCGCATGATCCGGTCAATCTTTGGGCGGGCGTCAAAATAACTGCTGACACGCTTGCGCAAGTTGGCGGCTTTACCAACGTACAAGGCGGCACCCTGGTCATCACGCATCAGGTAAATACCCGGGCCAGCCGGCAGGCGGCGCGCGTATTTCTTACCGTCAAACGCACCTTTGGGCTTGCTGGCCACAACCTTTTCCGCCACTACACAGCTACCTGAATCGCTCTTCAACTTCTGTTAGCAATCCGGCAGTGGCAAGTTCCAGCAATTCGAACATGTGCACGAAGCCGTCCATGCCGCCGTAATACGGATCAGGTACTTCATCAGCTTGCCCTGGTGCGTGGTTTTTGGGGTAATACGCCATCATCAACTGTAATTCGGCAGTGGAACCGCCTGGCCGTATCGCCTGCAAATTCGCCAGGTTGCTGTGGTCCATCGCGATCATCAGGTCAAAATCATGAAAGTCCTTCGCGTTCACCTTGCGGGCCCGCAAATGGTCGATGTGTATATGGAATTGAGCGGCCGTTTTGATGGCGCGTGGATCAGGCGGGTAACCGATGTGGTAGCTGTGGGTGCCGGCTGAATCAATTGCAATCAGGTCGGCATAGGTAGATTTGCTTAAATGGTGCGCAAAAAAACCCTCTGCAGACGGTGATCGGCAGATGTTTCCCATACAAACAAATAGTATATTAAACATGTTATTATAAGATATTCATGATACGTTACTTTGCATATATTCCCGTACCCGGTCCAGGTCTTGTTGTGTATCAATTCCTGCCGGAATAAACTCCGCCGCCCGGGCCATTACAATACGCCCACCCTGCTCCATAATGCGCAATTGTTCAAGCCGTTCGGCGCGCTCAAGCGGCGTTGGAGGCATGGCGGCATAACGGCGCAATGCCGACAGACGGTATGCGTAGAGGCCGAGGTGGCGCTTCCAGCACTTGCCTGCTGTTATGGCTGCCGCAACATCAGCAAAATCACGTTCGTATGGAATCGGGTAGCGACTGAAGTACAAGGCACGGTCATCAGCCGCAGTGACCACTTTCACTGCGTTCGGATTCTGCACCTCCGCTGCGTCTGAGATGGGCCAGTACAGGCTCGCCACTTCACAATCCGGCCGGCCATCGAGCAAGGCAGCAACCTGGTCAAGGCAGCTGGCAGGCATCAGTGGCTCATCGCCCTGCAGGTTAACCACAAGCTGGTCGTCCGGCCAGCCAAGTTGATCGGCGCATTCCGCAATCCTGTCGCTGCCACTCTGGTGGTCGGGCCGGGTCAGCACCACCGCTGCACCAAATGACCTGGCTGCCTTTACAATGCGCTCATCGTCAGTTGCGATCACGACGGATTCTGCCGCTGATTCATTCGCCCTTTGCCAGGCGTGCTGAACCAGTGGCCGACCGGCCAGTTCCAGCAGAACCTTGCCCGGCAGGCGCCTGGAAGCATAACGTGCGGGGATAACAATGTGATACGCACTGCAGGTCATGTTCTGTCCCTGGTCAACATTTCCAGGCGGTCTTTGAACGCCTGCTTAAAGTCATCCGGCAGCAAAGTTTCAACCGGCACATACCAGGCGTTTTCAAGGCCCAGCCCACGGCACTTAACCGCATCCTTCTCGGTCATGATAATCGCTGTAGCGCCCGACATCGATTTAAAATCCTGCTTACTATAACGGTAGTGATCCGCAAACCGGTGCGTAATTGCATAGATTCCGTGTTGTTCCAGCAGCTTGAAAAAGCGGGCCGGATTACCGATGGCAGCGACAGCATGCAACGGAGCCCCCTTCAGACTGTTGCGGAATTCAGCCAGTGGATATTCTGTCATACCATCCATGGAATGCACTACTTCGGCCCGCAATTGCATGGTGCTGACCTGTAAACCAGCCGGCTTTTCAGCCCACACCCCGTTGCACACCACGTAATCCACCCGTGCAAGGCGCGCGGCCGGTTCACGCAAAGGACCCGCCGGAATCAGGTGTCCATTGCCCAGGCCACGGCTACCGTCGACGACGCAAATATCCAGGTCACGACACAGATCAGCCTGCTGCAGACCGTCGTCTGAGATAACCAGGTCGACTGCCATTTCGTGCAGCTTCCTGACCGCAGCCTGCCGGTCTGCGGCAACGACCACCGGGACGCCGCAACGCCTGGCCAATAACACCGGTTCATCCCCGCATAAGTCCGTATCACTATCCGCCCACACCTCCAGGGTTGCGCGGCTTTGTCGGCCATAACCGGTGCTGGCCAGCCCCGGTTTGAGACCCATTTCAATTGCCAGTTGGCTGAGCGCAATCACCAGCGGTGTTTTGCCGCTACCGCCAACCGTGATGTTGCCGACGACAATCAGTGGCAGACCGGGCCGGTACGAACCGGGGTCTGCCATCTGACGCTGTTGCCGTCGCCGGTAAGCGGTACGGTACACCGGTTCCAGCATGCGCAGGGGCCAGGGTGGCCTGTGGGTGCCGTACCAGTGCTTCAGCAGGTAGTTTTCAATGCTTGTGCGCATCCTGGTATCGCCAGCCTCGCCAGTTACTCATGGTCGCCAAACTGGGTCTGGTACAAGCGGGCATAGGCACCGTTGAGGGCCAACAGTTCGGCGTGCGTGCCCTGCTCAACCACCCTGCCCTTGCGCAACACAATGACCTGGTCGGCGTTTTCAATCGTGGACAGGCGGTGGGCGATGACCAGGGTTGTGCGGTTTTTCATGACTTCTTTGAGCGCGTCCTGGATAGCCCGCTCCGATTCCGAATCAAGTGCAGAAGTGGCCTCATCAAGAATCAGCAGCGGCGCATCTTTTAGCAGGGCCCTGGCGATGGCCAGGCGCTGTCGCTGGCCGCCGGACAGCAGTGTGCCACTTTCACCCAGGCGGGTGTCGAGGCCCTGCGGGAGTTGTTCGATAAATTCCATCGCATGGGCAGCGCAGGCAGCACGGGTGATCGCACTGCGCTCCGCTCCCGCCAGTACCCCGTAAGCGATGTTACCGGCGATGGTGTCGTTAAACAGTACGACGTCCTGGCTGACCAGCGCAATCTGCTCACGCAAATTATCCAGTTGATAGTCTGACAGTTCATAACCGTCCAGCAGGATCCTGCCCTGGTTGTAATTATAAAAACGCGCTAACAACCCGGCCAGCGTGGTTTTACCGCTGCCGCTGTGCCCTACCAATGCGGTCACACTGCCCGGCGCCAGTCGCAGGCTGATATTTTCCAGGATCGGCTGTTCACTTTTTTCATACTGAAAGCTGACATTGTCAAACTCGACCTCGCCGACGGCCCGCGCAACCGTTCTGGTGCCGGTGTCCTTTTCTTTTTCGGTATCGATGACAAGGAAAATACTCTCGGCTGCCGCAATGCCCTTTTGCAACTGGGATTGCACGGCGGTCAGCCGCTTCAGTGGTGGTATGGTCGCGACCATGGCAAAGAAGATAGACGTGAAGGTACCCGCAGTAATCTGTTCCAGCATGGTTGGCTGAATGGCAACCAGCATCAATATCACCATCGCCAAACCGGCAGCCAGTTGCACCATGGATGAACTGAGCATGTGGGTTGCAACCATGCGCATCTGCAAGCGCCGGGTGCGTTCATTGACGCGTTCAAAGCGCTTGTTCTCAGACACCTGCCCGCGGAAAACTTTCACCACACGCTGGCCAATCACAGCTTCTTCGGTGACGTGGGCCACGTCACCCATCGAGTCCTGGATGTTGCGGCTGATCTTGCGGAATTTGCGGCTGATAATGGTGACGACCAGTGCCACCACCGGCACCAGTATCAACATGACCGCAGTCAGTTTCACATTGATGCTGAGCATGACGATTAGCAGGTAAACCAATAGCATGATATCGCGGAAAGCAGAAATGACCGCCTTGGTCGCAGCGTTGGCCACCTGTTCACTGTTATAGGCAAGCTTGGAGATCAACTGGCCGGCAGAGTTACGGTCAAAAAATGCTGCGGGCAGGTGCAGATAGCTCTCAAAAAGCTCCCTGCGCAAGTCGGCCACAACCCGCCTGCCGGTCCATTCCATACCGTAAACACCAGCAAAATTCCCACTGATGCGTAACAGCACCACGACCAGGATGCCGCCGGCCAGCCACAGGCCATAGGCTGCATCCTTGGCCACGAATACGCGATCAATCAGCGGTTCAACAAATTTGATGAACAGCGCCTGCATGCCGGCATCGAGGCTGACACCGACGAGGCCGATCAGGAACATCCACCAGTATCTGCGTGTGTAACCCCACAGGCGCCGGTAAACAACCGCCGGTGTATATGCGGCCTGCGCAGGCATGGTTAGTCTCCGGCCTGATCTTCAGTGACGCGTTCGGTAGCGATGGAGAGGCGGGTGAAACCAAGTTGTGCTGCCACATCCATGGCAGTGACTACAAAATGGTAGGGCGTGTTGGCATCTGCGCGCAGGATCACCGGAATGTCCCGATCCTCACCGGCCGCCTCGTTGAAAGCTGCCCGCAGGGTTGCGGGCTTGCCATCCATCAGTTGGCGGTCATTCAGGTAGTACTGGCCCTGCTGGTCAATGACCAGCTCAAAACTGTGGGGCTGTTTTTCTGGCTGGCTGACATTGCTGGCTTCCGGCAGGTCTACTTTCAAAACAGCCGGCTGCTCAAAAGTCGTACTTACCATGAAAAATATCAACAACAGGAACACCACATCGATCAATGATGCCAGGTTGATCTCAGGATCTTCAGTTTTTGATACGCTTAGTCGCACGCTGCCTGCCCGTGCGGTGTGAATTCAGCCGGTGGATTATGACCGCGCTCAATACATTCGATGAGTGTGATGGCCTTTTTTTCCATTGTGATGACATATTCAGCCACCATGCCGCGGAAATAGCGGTAGAAAAAATAGCTGGGAATGGCAACAGTCAGACCTGCTGCAGTGGTAATTAACGCTTCTGAAATCCCGCCTGCCAGTACATTGGCGTCTCCGACACCACTGATCATGATGGCTGAAAACACCTTGATCATACCGATGACGGTGCCGAGCAAACCCAGTAACGGGGAAATGCCCGCGATGGTGCCGAGGGTGTTCAGGAACCGCTCCAGATCATGGACAACATGGCGGCCGGTATCCTCAACAGCTTCCTTGATCAAGTCCCTGGAACGCGTGCGGTTGTTCAGTGCAGCGGCATACACACGACCCAATGGGGATTCCTCCCGCAACCGGTCTATATGACGCTGATCCAGCCTTTGTCTTGCTGCCCAGTCTTCCACCGTTGCGCTGAGGCCGTTCGGCGTGACTTTACGTTTACGCAAAGTCCAGAAACGCTCAATGATGATTGCGACCGCAAAGGTGGAGCAGAGCAGTATGGGTAGCATCATCCAACCACCGGCAAGAATAATTTCCAGCACCTGGTTTCACTCCTTTGCTTATTCCGGACAGAATAATACCTTATGCACAGGATATGCGGTACTGTGCGATTGCGTGCAGTGGGGCTTGGATTGTGTGGATTCTGGTGGCTGACTGTATCAGGGGCTACGGACAGGTCGGAGCGGCGGGCCAGCGCCAGATCGCCTTGCGGCTTGTGCGGGCAGACACCAGTTTGAACGCACCGCGCAAATCTGTGGTGATCCTGATACCACCGCAGTCAGTGGTGTTGATCGTGCGGATGCGGGCTTGTTGATAGCGTTGCATCACATCTTCGCGGGGAAAACCGAAGCGGTTGTTGGCGGCGGCTGAAATCAGCGCCAACTCAGGACGAACGGCTTCAAGCAAGGCTGTGGAGGAGGATGTCGAGCTGCCGTGGTGTGGCACGCTCAGGATGGCATGGGTTGCAAGGCCCTCATTGACCAGTCTTTGCTCAACCAGGCGGCTGATATCACCACTCAGCAGAAAATCCAGGCCCTGGCCCCGGACACTGATAACGCATGAGCTGTCATTGCCAAGGTATGGTAACCCGGCAGAGGGGTGCAGTACGGTGAATTTCATGCCCCCTGCTGACCAGGCGTCCGGTGCGCGGCACGGCCGTATACCGGCCCGTACCCTGGGCAGGCTGGCCAGGTACTGGGCCTGCGGGTAGTATTGTCGCAAGCTTGCCAAGCCACCAGAATGATCAAGGTCCGCGTGGCTGACGACAATCAGATCAGGCTTTTGCCCCCGCGCCACCAGCATGGGCTGGATGGTGCCGGCAACCATATCCCAACGCTCCTCGCCCGCCAGGCCGTTGCCGGGCCCGGTATCGTACACCAGCAGGTAATTGCGGTTACCGATCAGCACGGCAAGGCCCTGCCCTACATCAAGGAAGTCAGCCTGGGCCTCGGTTGGGTCCAGTGGAACTGCGGTGGGTAACAGCAGCGGCAACATCAGCAGCAAACCTGCATAACGACCCGGTACACCGCGGGGCAATAGTAACAACAGCGCGCCAAGCATCGCCAGTATGGTACTTGCCAGGCCCGGCGTCCTGGTGGCACTTAACCAGTCAGGCTGGAGCGCTGCCAACTGTTCCAGCAACAGGAATAACCAATGCATCGTGTAGCCGGCCAGCTTCAACAGCCAGACCGCCAGCGGTCCGGGCAGCCACAAAAAAGGCAGCGCAGTCAGGATCAGGGGGACAACCAGGAAACTGACAACGGGGATGGCAACCAGATTGGCAAGCAACCCCGTCACGCTGGCCTGCTGGAACCAGTGCATACCCAGGGGTGCCATGACCAGTGATATTCCAAACTGGGCGAAAATCATCTTGCGCCAGACCGGCAGGTTCCCATAACGCGGCACAAACAACAGCAGCAAAACAGCGACAGCAATAAAGGAAAACCAGAATCCGGCACGCAGGGGTGCGAACGGGTCGGCCAGCAAAACCGCCGCCATGGCGACCATCCAGGCCAGGCCGGCATGCACCTTGCGCCGGTTCAGCATGGCCAGGCTGGCCACCGACAGCATGATCAGGGCCCGCTGGGTAGATACTCCGAATCCGGCCAAAGCCGAGTATGACAAGGCGGCCAGCCAGGCGCTGAGCCAGGGCAGTGCAAGCGCAATCTGCAAGCGCAGGCCAGGTGGGAAAAACAGTAAAACCAGCCTCCCCAGATAGAACCCCATAACGGCGGCAAGGCCAATATGCAAGCCCGAGATGGCCAGTAAATGGCCGGTTCCGGTCGCGGCAAAAACATCCCTGTCGGTGCTGAGCAAACCACGGCGATCGGCAATGGCCAGTGCTGCCAGCATTCTGAATGCGGGTACATCTGCCGCGATCTGCTCAAGCCTTGCCAGCGTTGATGCCCGCCAATGTTGCAGGTCGAATACCCCGGGGTCGGCCAGCCGGACGTTGTCTCCGGGTTGCACATAGGCCAAAGCGCCGATACCGTCAACAAACAGCCAGCGCTCTGCATCGGTACCAGTGAAATTGACAGACCGCCGGGTCGTCCTTAACTCCAACTGTAACCGCCAGCGTTCGCCGGCGTGCAACTCAGGTGCTTTGACACCACCATCCCTGTCATTGCGCGTAAACCAGTAGACGCGAATCCTGGCAGGGATGGGGCCGTTGACGCTATCAGGCCGAAACTCAAAGCGGAGTGACCCATTGCCACGCCGGGGCAGGCTGGCAACCCGGCCGGTTATTTCGTGTAGCGACATGTTGGCCGTAACCGGCAGGCGCGCCGCCAGGCGATGATTGACGGTCAGCGTTGTGAGCAGGAAAAACACCGGGAAAATACACCAGATTCTGAGCGACGGTTTTAATACAGCCAGCGCAATCAGCGGGACAAGTAGCAGCCCGGCAAGACGGGACGGCAGTGTCGAGGCGAACAGGTATGGTGAAACCGCTCCTGCAATGAGCAGCGCCCAGGCTTTCAATGCTCCCCCCTTGGTTTACAGCAAGCAGATTAAAGTGGCTGTAAGCCCCCCATATGCAATTCAAATTGCTGATTCATTTTTGCTGCCAGGCCCATATCATGCGTGACCAGTATCAGGCTGGTTTGCAGCTCTGTATTGAGCTCAAGTAACTGCTCGAAGACCTGGTTGGCAATGCGCTCATCCAGATTGCCGGTTGGCTCATCGCCCAGCACGCACGCCGGCTTCCCCACCAGAGCACGCGCAACCGCCGCCCTTTGCCGCTCACCACCCGACAGTTCACCGGGCTTGTGATCCAGGCGCTGGCCCAGCCCGACAGTTTCCAGGATCTCTGTAGCCCGTAGTACCGCTACAGCAGTTGGTTCACCGCGTATCAGCAATGGCATGGCTACATTTTCCATGGCCGTGAATTCCGGCAATAAATGATGGAACTGGTAGATAAAACCCATGCGGGAATTTCGCAGGTCGCCCCGTTCGCGCTCGGACATTTGCCACACGGACTTGCCGTCGACATACACCTCACCTTTATCCGGCCGGTCCAGGCCGCCCAGTATATGCAGTAAAGTGCTTTTGCCGGCACCTGAGGCACCCACAATCGCCAGCGATGTACCTGCGGGTACCTGCAGGTTGATATCTTTCAATACCTCCACACGTTTTGGACCCTGCCTGAAGCCACGGCTGATACCCCTGGCCTCAACCACCATGCTGCTGGTGCAATTTGAGGGTCGGGATTCATTCATAGCGCAGCGCCTCTGCGGGGTGAGTCCGGGAAGCCCGCCAGGCGGGATACAACGTTGACAGGAACGACATGCCAAGCGACATCAGCGCAAAACCGGTCACGTTTGCGCTGCGTAAATCGGACGGCAGTTCGGTGATGTAGTAGATATCCTCCGGGAACAGGGAAAAACCGAAGATACGCTCAAGAAACGGCACGACCGTGGCAATGTTTTCTGCCAGCAAAATACCACCGACAACCCCCAGTAGCGTGCCGATGATGCCAATCAGGCTACCCTGGACCACGAATACCCGCATGATGGTGCCCGCACGCGCGCCCATGGTTTTCAATATTGCGATATCAGATTGCTTATCCGTCACGACCATGACCAGCATGGAAATGATATTGAATGCCGCGACCGCAACAATCAGCGACAGGATAACCCACATGACAGTTTTTTCGGTCTTGACGGCACGAAACAGGTTGCCACGCTCCTGGCTCCAGTCCCTGACGCGGAAAACGCCTTCCAGTTGTTGCGAGATTTCACGTGCTACCCACCAGGCGGAATCCAGGTCCTTGAGCTTGAGCCGGATGCCACCGATTGAGCCTTCCGGCATGCGTAACAGCCTGGCAGCATCTTCTATATGAACCATGGCCAGGCTGGTATCATTTTCATATTCACCAAACTCAAACATGCCCACGACGGTAAAACGCCGCATCAGGGGAGTGGCGCCAAAGGGGCTCGCCCTGAGCCTTGGTGCAATGAGGGTTACTTTGTCCCCCAGCCCAACGCGCAGACGCCCCGCCAGGCCAACCCCCAGCACAATGCCGTATTCACCGCTGCGCAGGTCGTCCAGGCTGCCATCAACCATACTGGTGGCAATATCTGACACACTGGGTTCATAGGCCGGATCAACGCCACGCACCAGGGCACCACTGGAGCCGTTGGCCTGCAACCACGCACCGACCTCAATATAGGGTGCTGCAGCAATCACATCATCACGTGAGTCCATCCTGCGGATAATTCCCCGCCAATGCTCCAGCGGCCCATCCAGCGGCTGAATCGTCGCGTCCGAAATAGCACCCAGGATGCGTGAGCGCAGCTCTATTTCAAAGCCGTTCATGACCGAAATGACGGTAATGAGGGTTGTGACACCCAGCGCGATCCCCAGCATGGAGACCAGCGAAATAAATGATATGAAATGATTTTGTTTTTTGGCCCGCAGGTAACGCAAACCGATAAAAACGGATAGTGGTTTCATCATCAGGGGATTAGACCATAGCGAGGGGCTGTCAACCAGCCAAAATTAGGTAAAGACCTGTAGGTAAAGTGCTCGTTCAGGTGCCGAGTCATAACAGACCATCAATAAAATTTTTCAGATCGTCCGGCAACGGGCAATTGACCCGTTGCCCAGTGCCGTTCGATGTCCTGAATTGCAACTGCTGCGCATGCAGAAAAAGCCGTTTTACGCCCCTGCTCCTCCAGTACTTTTGCCGTGCAGCAGGGGCGTATTTTTTATCACCAACCAGTGCCATACCCAAATGGGCTGCATGTACGCGTATCTGGTGTGTCCGCCCGCTATGCAGTTGGGCTTCTGCAAAGCTGCAGGACCCATAGTTGTGTAGCAGGCGAAAGGTCGTGTGGGCGGGCTTGCCGTGCGGATCGACCCGCATAAAGTGCTCACCGGACCGATCACACTTTCCTATCGGTTCCTGCACCTCGATCACCGTCTTGCTGAGTTGGCCGTCCAACAGGCACAGGTAGCGTTTATCAAGTTCATTGTTGCCAAGCTGCTGATTGAGATCCCGCAGGGCATCACCGTCAAGCGCCAGCAATAAGCAACCGCTGGTTTCCCGATCCAACCGGTGCACCAGGTCCACATGCGCTGCTGGCCGCAGTTTCCGCACCACGTCGATGACACCCCAGGCAAGGCCGCTACCCCCATGCACCGCCATGCCGGCGGGCTTGTCGATGACCATGATACTGCCGTCTTCAAAGCAAATAGAACGATTCAGCAGTTGCAGAACATCCGCTGAAATAGCCACGCTGCCAGGCGGGCGTGACGATGCCGGCGGGACCCTGACCATATCGCCGGCCTGAAGCCTGCTGGCCGGCTTGGCCCTGCCCCCGTTAACGCGTACCTGACCCGTGCGGATAATGCGGTAGATGACCGAACGCGGTACGCCTTTGAGCCGGGCCATGAGGAAATTATCCAGCCGCTGACCGTCCCGATCCCGCGAAACTTCGACGTGGCGAACGCCGAAAGTTGTCTTTTCTGTCACCACTGGACTCCAACTCATTGATAGAAAATGGAAAGACTGTTATATTAATCGGCTTAGGAATTCGTCCTGCCGAAATGTTCGCCTGAACGAAAAATGTAACGGTAAAAAAAGCGCCGAAACACCCCATAAAAGGCTGAACAAACTTCACAACGACAGTTTACACGTTGTGCTGCCGGCAGATAAAAGCGAAGCCGCCTGCTGATAAAAAAACAGGCAACAAGAATTTAGTGGCAGCTAAACCAACTGCCCAAAGGACCAGGTAATTCTAGTAATGTAATTCTAGTGATCGCCTGGCAATGAAAACATAATTTGGTACCCCGGCACCGAATGCATTGCATTTGCCGGGCAAGGGATTTGTCCAATACAACCCGTTTTGGCAAGGCCAAAGCAGGCAGATTCCTGGTTCAGTGGTTGCGTGGCGGAAGTACTGCCGTGTAGTCCACTGCCGCCCCGTACCGGGGTGCCTGAGGAATTAAAATGAAAAGAATGCTGATTAACGCAACTCAGCCAGAGGAGTTGCGCGTGGCGATAGCTGAAGGCCAACACCTGTTTGACCTCGACATAGAAGTACCCTCCCAGGAACAAAAGAAGTCAAACGTCTATAAAGGCCGTATCACCCGGGTCGAACCGTCACTGGAAGCCTGTTTTGTCGAGTTCGGTTCCACCCGACACGGGTTCTTGCCGCTCAAGGAAATCTGTCCGTCTTGTTATGCAAAAGACGCGCGCCGGCGGGACGGCAAAATTGCCATCCGTGATGCGGTTCGTGAAGGCCAGGAAATTATTGTCCAGGTTGAAAAGGAAGAGCGCGGCAACAAGGGTGCCGCGCTGACGACCTACATCTCCCTGGCAGGCCGCTACCTGGTACTGATGCCGACCAATCCGAGCGCCGGAGGCGTATCGCGGCGCATTACCGGCACCGACCGTGACCATCTACGTGAGCAGCTACAGGAGGTCACTGCACCTGACAATGTAGGCATCATTATTCGCACCGCTGGTGTCGGCCGCGACGCAGATGAATTGCAGTGGGATCTCGACTACCTGTTGCAGCTTTGGACTGCAATCGAACAGGCCGCCGGCAACCGCAAAGCCCCTTTCCTGATCTACCAGGAGAGCAATCTTTTCATACGCGCGTTACGCGATCATTTGCGTAACGATATCGGTGAAATCCTGATCGACAATGAAAGCGTGTACAACGACGCCAGAGAGTTCATGCAGCAGGTGATGCCGCATAACCTCGACAAGCTGAAACTCTACCAGGACCCGGTCCCACTGTTCAGCCGTTACCAGATCGAAAGCCAGATTGAGTCTGCATTTGCACGCACCGTTCACCTGCCTTCGGGTGGCGCGGTTGTCATTGACCACACCGAGGCGCTGCTGTCGATAGATATCAACTCGGCACGCGCTACCAAAGGCTCGGATATTGAAGAGACCGCCTTCAATACCAATATGGAATCCGCCGTTGAGATTGCCAGGCAATTGCGCCTGCGGGATCTCGGTGGGCTGATCGTTATCGACTTCATTGATATGACCAGCCGGAAACATCAGCATGAAGTCGAAGAATGTCTGCGGCGGGCGTTGCAGATTGACAAGGCCAGGGTCCAGATTGGACGCATTTCCCGTTTCGGTTTATTGGAAATGTCCCGCCAGCGGTTGCGGCCTTCGCTGGGTGAATCCAGCCAGGAGACCTGTCCGGTATGTGAAGGCCATGGCACCATCCGCAGTGTTGAATCGCTCGCCCTGTCCATCCTCCGGTTGGTTGAAGAAGAGGTCATGAAGGATTACACCGGTCAGATTGTCGTACAGGCGCCCAACGATGTAGTCAACTTCCTGCACAACGAGAAACGCGCTGCTCTGGCTAAGGTTGAGAGCCGGCACAATGTGCCCATCATGATGCTCGCCAATGAGCACATGATCATGCCTCATTTCGAAATACACCGGGTGAAAAAAGCGGACATTTCCGACGAGTCCAGCTATAAACGTGTTGCCCGACCGGAAGCACAACGGGTGGCCACTGAGCGCTCCCAGGCCAATGTTGTTGCTGTACCTGCACCTGTCGTCAAGCGTATAGTCCCGGATCGTCCTGCACCTGGGCGTGCCAGCGACAAAACACCAGGGTTATTTTCGCGACTGGCAAACATCATCTTCTCCGGCGCAAAAGAGGAGCAGGAAAGTAAACCGGCCAGCCGGCCAGCACGTCAAAGGGCATCCACAAGCCCGTCCTCAAGCCCAGACAGCCAGCCAACCAGGCGCAGCAGCGGTCAGTCCAGTCGCCAGCAAACGCAACGCAAAACCAGCAAGAAGCGCAACGCCAGGCGTAGCCAGCCCAACGCACAGCAAAGGCGCACCTCCAAGAAACGCGCAACCAAGAAGACGCCGTCCAAAGCTGCACCAACCAAACAGGCAAAAGCCCAGGGTGAGCAAGGCAGGGGTGGTCAGAACAAGGGCCGGCCGGCACGCAGCAGCCAAAATACCGCTGACAAGGTTAAAACTTCTGCCGGCAGTACCGCCACCACCAGCCCGGCCAATGCCGCTGCTGCTCAACCCGGTGAAGCACCGGACCAGCAAGATACAGGTAGCCGAAAAGGTGGCCGCAGAAGGCGTTCACCGTATAAAACAGGTGGCTCAAACGTACATGGGGAACGTGGCGAAAAGCAATCTGAGCAAGCTGAGCAATCAGCTCCTGTTTCGTCAGTTGCGGTTGATGCACCGCAAAACCAACCGGAGCCAGCCGATCTGAAGCCGGAGAGCAAAGCTGCCAAACCTGCCAGCCCCAAAAATTCCAAGGCGGATAAACCGGAAAAAGAAGCCGGTAACAAGGCTGCATCCGCCAGCAAGCCAGCTGCCGGAAAATCTGCGGAGAGTAGCGAAAAACCCACGGTTGGTGAAGCGGTCAAAACCACCAGGAAACCAGCCCGCAGGAAAGCTGCCAGCAAAAAAGCCGACAGCGAAGGTAACGTGGCCAAAAAGGCATCCAAAAAGACTGCCCGTGGCAAGGCGGCCGGCGAGGAAAAGCCTCAGGTGGAATCACCGGTAGCCAAGTCAGTCAAGCCCAAGCCGCCCGCGCCTGCAGCAGTTCCAGCGACCGGCCCGGTGGCAGAACCGCAACAGGGAACCAAGGGTCTGTATACCCTCAAGCCGGCACCTGCTAAAAAGTCTGCACAGACCGATACGGACGCCTGAGAGCCGACCGGCAGAGGCCTGCCGCCTTTTGCCAGGAGTCTGCGCCGTAGAAAGTATTCCTACGGCGCAGGCTCTTAGCCGGCTTCTACCAGCCCATAGCGCATGGCCATGCGCATCATATCGACTTCGCTGCGTGCCCCAAGCTTACCCAGAATCCGGTATTTATAGGTAGAAACCGTTTTCGGGCTCAGGCACAGCAAAGAGGCGATGTCAGGGATACGGTTGCCATCCGTCAATTTCAGCATGACTTCCATTTCCCGCGCAGACAGGTGTTCGAACGGTGACCCACTCCTGCCTGGCAACATGGAAAGGGCAAGCTGTTTGGCTGCCTCACTGCCAATATAACGTTGGCCTCCGGCAACCGTCTTGATCGCCAGCAACAATTCCTCCGCTTCACAATCACGTGTCAGGTAACCACTGGCGCCCGCATCAAGCAATCTTTCCGGATAAGGCGGTTTGGCATGAACTGCCAGGATGATGATTTTTGCCCGCGGATAGTTACGTTTGAGCTTGCGGGTAATCTCGAAGCCGGTAAGGCCCGGCAAATTTATACTCAGTAAAATAATATCTGGTTGGAATCTTTTGTTATAACTGAGTGCAGCCTCGCCGGTAGATACCTCCAGAACCCTGCTGATATGCTTGTACTTATCAAGAATATACCGCAGTCCCGTTCTGTCCAGCGCCTGGTCATCGATAATCAATATCTGGACCATAATTTCCCCCTTTGGATTGATCCGTTTTTGTTTGATCCCTCGTTGTTGACCCGATCCCTTGATACCACTATAGACACCAGAATCGTATACGTCGACAACGGCCGGCGAAAAACTTCGCTTATGGTGGATTTCCTACAAGGTTTTCATCTAATATTGATTCCATTGGAGTCTGCCTTCGGGAAAATTATGATAGACACGCAATTTGTTCCGAAGATAACCGACGACTTTGCCAAGATGCACGATGACTATCTCGTGCCCATTATCTACGCCCAGTGGGCGCACCACTTGATCGACATCGCAGCAATTGAAACAGGCCACCATGTACTGGATGTTGCCTGCGGTACCGGCGCGCTTGCCCGTGCGGCGTTATTGGAGGTAGGTTTCAGCGGCAAAGTAACCGGCCTGGATCACAGCGAAGAAATGCTGACAATTGCCCGTAAGAAACGCTCCAGTATCGATTGGCAGCATGGCGATACAATTGCCTTGCCCTTTGCGGACGCCAGTTTTGACCGGGTCTTGTGCCAGTTTGCATTAATGTTTCTTGGACACCGCGTTGCCGCGATCAAGGAGATGCTCAGGGTGTGTAAACCCGACGGTCGGGTTGCTGTCGCCACCTGGGCGCCGCTTGACCATTCCAAAGCATATACCACGCTGGTCAACCTGACACGTCAGTTTGCCGGTGAACGGGTAGCTTTCAGACTGGCGACGCCCTGGTCATTTGGGGAAACCGGCAAAATGGATGCCCTGCTGTTGAGTGCAGGTGTTTCAGGGTATGAATGTCATGAACGGGTGGGACTCGCCCGCTTTCCATCGGTTGAAACCTTTGTCGAGGTTCACCTGCGGTTGGCCGGTGAATTCCATCAACTGGATGAACAGCGGTGGAAAGGAATGCTGGAAGCTGCAGAACGCGTGTTGGCGCCATTTGTCAGTTCAAACGGTGAAATTACCGCACAACTGGACGCCAATATTTATTTAATAGATGCTGACTAGGATTTTTTAGTTGCCTGGTGTGTAGCGCTGAAATACAACGCTGGCGTTGGTACCACCGAAGCCAAAATTATTGCTCATAACCGTAGTCAGGCTGGCATGGTCCTGGCTCTCCAGCAGAACAGGCATTCCAGCGGCCTTGGGATCCAATTCAGAAATATTGGCCGAACCGGCGACAAAGCCATGTTCCAGCATCAGCAGACAATGAATCGCTTCCTGCACACCCGCTGCACCCAATGAATGCCCGCACAGAGACTTACTTGAACTAAGTGGCGGAATCTTATCGGCGAACGTTGCACGAATGGCCTCAAGCTCGGCGATATCCCCCACCGGCGTACTGGTACCGTGTGTATTGATATAGTCGATCGGTGCATCAACCGTTGCAATGGCCTGTTGCATACAGCGCACCGCTCCTTCACCGGATGGTGCAACCATATTGTAGCCATCGGAAGTTGCACCGTAACCAACGAGTTCAGCGTAAATCCTGGCGCCACGTTGACGTGCGTGTTGCAACTCTTCCAGCACCAGCATGCCGCCGCCGGCAGCAATGACAAAGCCGTCACGTGCGGTATCAAATGCGCGTGATGCTCTGGTCGGATCATCATTATACTTGGCTGACAGTGCGCCCATGCCATCAAACATCATAGCCAGGGACCAGTGCTCCTCTTCGCCGCCGCCGGCGAATATAATGTCTTGCTTGTCCCATTGGATTTGTTCCATGGCAGCGCCAATGCAATGGGTGCTGGTAGCACAGGCGGAGGTAATGGAGTAGTTCAGCCCGCGAATTGCAAAAGGTGTGGCCAAACAGGCTGAAATGGTGCTGCTCATGGTGCGTGGAACCAGGTAAGGGCCCAGGCGCCGCACACCCTTGGCACGTAACTTATCCGCGCCCCATACGATGTTGGCACTCGATGCACCACCGGAACCGGCAATTAACCCGGTGCGTGGATTGGAAACCAGGTCGGCACCGAGGCCGGCATCATCGATGGCGTTTTGCATGGCAACATAAGCGTAGGCGGCTGCGTCACCCATAAAACGGCGTACCTTGCGATCGACGTGTTCGCTCAGGTCAATATCGACAGACCCGCAGAGATGGCTGCGTAAACCCATTTCCGCAAATTCTTCATTAAAACTGATACCTGATTTTTGTAAACGTAAGGACGCTGTGACATCCTTCTTATTGCTTCCAAGACAGGAAACAATGCCCATACCCGTAACCACTACCCGGCGCATGTAAATTTCCTCAAAAACTATCGGTGGAGAGAAACAGCCCGACACGTAAATCATTCGCAGTGTAGATTTTCCGGCCGTCAACCGACACACTGCCGTCAGCGATAACCATACTCAACCTGCGGGTAATCACTCTTTTCATATCCAAAACAAATGTTACTTTCCGGGCCGTTGGCAATATCTGCCCGGTAAACTTTACCAGCCCGGCTCCCAGTGCGCGGCCCTTGCCTTTGCAGCCACTCCAGGAGAGAAAGAAACCACACAACTGCCACAATGCATCAAGACCCAGGCAGCCGGGCATGACAGGGTCATCGACAAAGTGGCAGCCGAAAAACCACAGATCCGGTCGTATATCCAGCTCTGCGACAACAGACCCTTTGCCATGCAATCCACCATCACGAATAATCTTGATAATCCGGTCGAACATCAGCAAATTACCGGTTGGCAGCTTACCTGTATCCGGGCCAAATAAATCACCGTTACCGCAAAGTTCAAGATCATTTCGCGTATAAGAACTCTTGATATTCCCTGAATAATCCATTGAATCTCTTTTATGTTCTGATTCCGCAGCGAAGTGTAATGAATAGCGGTCCCCGGTGAAAGGAAATTCTTGCGAATTTATGGAGAAGCGGGGGTAACTAATCGATCTGTAATTTTATGACCACACCGCTATAAACGGCCACGATCATGTCTTTTCCTCTACTTCGGACATAGACCCAGTTAGACACCCCGGCACGAACCTGGCGGCCCCGATCGCTGATGACTTCCCTGCTTGAATACTTTCTTGCCGGTTGACCGCATTTCCTGATCAGCTTATTGGACGAGTCCCCGACTTTTATAATGGATCTTCCACAGCGGAAACTATCGGCGGGTATATTGCTGGAAAGCACCATGAAAATTATCAACAGCAGTGACCTGCGCATTTTAGCCCCCTTGTTATCGCTATCTTTGAATCCGATACAGAAAACAGCCTATTGCTTGCGCAGGCTTTGCTTGCGCAGGCTGTTTGTATAGAGGTGGAGGGAGTGAATGTTGTAGGGGTTTGTCATCGGATACAAAAAAACCCCGCAGAAGCGGGGCTCTTTTGTATTTGGCGGAGAGGCAGGGATTCGAACCCTGGAAGGGCTGTTAACCCTTGCTGGTTTTCAAGACCAGTGCATTCAACCGCTCTGCCACCTCTCCGGATAATGTGGCCGATAAATTGTA
>QIKV01000025.1 GCA_003233115.1 Oceanospirillales bacterium | reverse complement strand
ACGCCGGTGGAATCAGTGATCAGGAGCATGATCCGACGGTTCTTACAGAAACCAGAGAAGTAATGAAAGTGCTCCTCGAGTTGATTCAGACAGTGGATGGTGATCACTATCAAGGGATGATGACACTATTACAAACGAGCGAGGCTGTGGATTGAACATTGACTTTCTCAGTAATTTGGTCGCCCTCGGCGAAGGCTACACCACCGAGTTCAAGCGCTCCGGCGCTTCAAACCTCGGACGAGAGATCTGTGCCTTTGCCAATGCCACCGGTGGTGCCATCTTGATCGGTGTGACAGATGCTGGCGATGTGGTTGGAGTTGAAAATCACAATCGCTTGAAATCAGCGGTGCAGTCCACTGCGCGCTCGGCTGAACCACCGATTGCGGTAGATGTGGAAAGTGTTGGTGAGGTGCTTTGTGTGACGGTGCCGGATCAGCATAGCAAGCCTTATTCTTTTGGTGGTAAATTCTTTATTCGTGAAGGGGCCAGTTCGCAGCAGATGGGGCGTGAAGAGATTCGTGAGTTTTTCTTTAAGGAAGGGTTGATCCATTTTGATGAGATGCCCTGTTCTGATTATGATCTTGAGCGAGACCTGACCCCTGAAATATGGAATCGGTTTGTTAACAACGCCCGCCTCCCGGAAGGCCTGGAAAGTAGTTCTGCGTTGGCTAATTTGCATTTGACCAAGGACGGTAAGATGACCCACGCGGGCGCGTGGCTCTTATGTGATGACATTACCTGCTATACGCTGCAGGCGCATGTTACTTGCGTGATGTTTCGAGGCACAACCAAGACCTATATTCTGGACCGTAAGGATTTTGATGGTGATCTTTATGCCATTTTTGAAGATTGCATGGCCTATATTCAGGCCAAGCTGAATACAGCTTTGATTCCGCATGCTGGTGGGCGTGATGAAAGGTTGGAGTTGCCTGACGCTGCACTGCGTGAAGCCGTTGTCAATGCACTCGCACATCGGGATTATCGCTCTACGGCTAATGTGCAGATTTATATCTTTCATGACCGGCTGGAAATTGTGACGCCGGGCGGGCTTCCTGCCGGGATGCGGGAAGAGGATCTTGGTGTAAAAAGTGTTCCGCGCAATCCGCTGCTATTTGGCATGTTTTATCGCATGGGGTTGGTGGAGCGAGTTGGCAGTGGTATCAAACGGATTCGTCAGATGTGTCGTGACTATGGCGTGGATGAGCCGGTTTTTGAAATTTCTGAGACCTGGGTTACAACTAAGTTCAAACGCCCAGACGAGCAGCTTGGGGACCAGTCCACCCCCCAAGTCACCCCCCAAGTCACCCCCCAAGTCACCCCCCAAGTGATACGGTTGCTGAAAGTCTGTGACAGGGAACTATTACGGGAAGAGCTACAGCAGCGGATTGGTTTGGCAGACCGTAAAAACTTCCATTCTGTCTACCTGCGGCCGGCTCTGGACGCGGGACTTGTTGAAATGACTATTCCGGACAAACCCAGGAGCAGCAAACAGAAGTACCGCATCACGGCCAACGGTGAAACACTACTGGAAATACTGAGAGCAGATGAAATTGCAGGTGATGAACAATGATCCCAGTTCCCTACATCAAAGACGATCTTATTCAGCAGGTAACGGTTGACTATCTGGAGCATCAGCTTGGCTGAAAGTGATATAAGGCGCTCTATTGAACTCTATTGTGGTCAAATCAACTCTAGAATCGTGATGATTCTGTATGATAGGTAATGAGTATTTGGCACATATATTTATATATCAGATGGTTATCTATTTGACTTTCTCTGGGAAAACCTAAGGTTTAGACAATATCCTATTTAATAGGGAGGTATAGAAAAATGACCCCTGCCCCCTACACAGAAGACGACCTTGTTCAACAGGTAACCGCTGATTACCTGGAGCAGCAACTTGAATGGGAATCGGTTTTTGCCTACAACAACGAAGACTTTGGGCCAGGCAGTCTTTTAGGGCGTGAGTCTGACCGTGAGGTGGTGTTGACTCGTATTTTGAGAGAGAAATTGATTGAGCTGAATCCGGATTTACCCGATGCGGCTTACGATGACGCCTTGCGCCAGATTACTGCGACTGTAGCTTCGCAGACTCTTGCCGCTACTAACCGTGAAAAGCATGACCTGGTGCATGATGGTGTGCAGGTGATTTTTCGCAATGATGATGGTGAACGGGTTCGTCAGCGGCTCAGGGTATTCGATTATTCTGAGCCTGCCAACAACCACTTTCTGTGTGTGCGCGAGTTATGGATCCGCGGTGATCTATATCGCAGGCGGGCTGATATTGTTGGTTTCGTTAATGGCCTGCCGCTGTTGTTTATTGAATGTAAAAATATCCATAAAAATCTCAGAACTGCATTTGAGAAGAATTTTTCTGATTATAAGGACACCATTCCCCACCTGTTCCACCATAACGCCATTGTGATGTTCGGCAATGGTGAGAGAGCCAAAATAGGGTCTTTGACGGCCAGGTGGGAGTATTTTCATGACTGGAAGCGCCTGGCTGAACAGGAACCGGGTGCGGTGGATATGGAAACGCTGCTCAAGGGTGTCTGCGCAAAGCGCAACTTCATGGATCTGGTCGAGAACTTCACCTTCTTTGATGATTCTTCTGGTGAACCGATAAAAATCCTGGCTCGCAACCATCAGTTCCTGGGAGTTAATCTGGCTATCAAAGCGGTGCAAGATCGTAAAGACCGCGACGGCAAGCTGGGCGTTTTCTGGCATACCCAGGGTGCCGGGAAAAGTTATTCGATGGTGATGTTTACCCGCAAGGTGCATCGTAAGCTGGGCGGCAACTTTACTTTCCTGGTGTTGACCGACCGGGATGACCTGGATACGCAGATTTATAAAACCTTTGCAGGTTGTGGTGTAGTAGACAACGACCGGGATCCGTGCCGGGCTTCGAGCGGTGAGCACCTTGGCCAATTGCTGGCCCAACACAAATCGTACATTTTCTCATTGATTCAGAAATTCAACCAGAATGTTGATCCTGCTGAGGGCTACACACAACGCGATGACATTATCGTAATCACTGATGAGGCACATCGCACGCAGTACGGTACGCTGGCGCTGAATATGCGCAATGCGCTGCCCAATGCCGCTTATATCGGGTTTACCGGAACGCCACTTTTCAGTGATGACGAGATTACCAAGACAGTATTTGGTGAATATGTCTCAACCTATGACTTCCAGCGCGCGGTTGAAGACAAAGCCACTGTGCCCCTTTACTACGACGCCCGGGGCGAAAAACTCAATGTCGCTGTTGGCAACTTGAATGAGCGCATCGCATCAAAACTGGAAGAGCTGGAGATTGATGACATTGATGTACAACAGCGACTCGAAAGAGAGCTTAAACGGGATTACCACATCATCACTGCTGAAACCCGCCTTGACCAGGTGGCAAGGGATTTCGTAGAACACTATTCAACCTCGTGGGAATCCGGCAAAGCCATGCTGGTTTGTATCGACAAGGTGACCTGCGTGCGCATGCACAGGCTGATTGCAACGTACTGGGAAGAGCGCATTGATGAACTGGCAGGTCAGTTATCTGTAACAGACGATGAACAACAGGAAATTTATCTGATGCACCAAATCGGCTGGATGCGCGAATCCCGCATGGCTGTTGTCATCAGTGAAGAGCAGGGAGAGGTGGACAAGTTTCGCAAGTGGGATCTGGACATTACGCCACACCGTCGCTTGATCAAGGAAGGTATTAACTTGCCTGACTCAATGCGTCACCTGCCTCAGTATCGCAATATGCAGCGTATGGACCTCGAAGATGCCTTCAAGGCCAGGGAACACCCTTTCCGCGTAGCGATAGTTTGCGCCATGTGGTTGACAGGATTTGATGTGCCCAGCCTTGCTACGCTCTATCTGGATAAGCCACTCAAGGCGCATACGCTGATGCAGGCTATTGCCCGTGCTAACCGGGTTCTCAGTGGCAAGAACAATGGCCTGATTGTTGATTATTGCGGCATTCTTAAGCACTTGCGTAAAGCACTCGCCACCTTTGCCGGAACCACAACCACTGGCGAGGGTGCCGAAATAGACCCTGCCAGGCCTGAGGAAGAACTGCTGGCCGATTTGGCTGAGGCTATATTGTTGGTGCGATCATTTCTGGAAGAGCAGAGCACCCTGCTTGACAATGTTATTGGCAAGACCGGCTTTGAACGCAATGCCGCCATCATTTCCTGCAAGGAAGCGGTGAATCAGAATGATGAAAGCCGCAAACGGTTCGAAGTTATGTGCCGTGAGGTGTTCAAGAAATTCAAGGCGTGCATCACGGTTCCCGGCATCAATGTGTACCGGCCGGATCGTGATGCTATCAATATTGTTTATAAGAGTCTTCAGTCTGATCGCGACAAGGCGGATATTACGGATATCATTCTGCAATTACACCAATTGGTAGATGACACAGTTGAAACTACTCCGGAAATTGCGGGGAGTGCTCACCCCGTTTACGACATTAGTCAGATTAATTTTGAAAGGCTCAGACAGGAATTTGAACGCAGTAAAAGGAAAAGAACAACAGTGCAGGATCTTCGCCAGGCGGTTGAGTCCCGATTACAGCGACTCTTGCAGAAGAACCCTTTGCGCACCGATTTCCAACGGCATTTTGAAGAAATTATTGCCGATTACAACAATGAAAAAGACCAGGTGACTATCGAGCAGACTTTTGCAGCGCTGCTCAAATTTGTCGAGGTGATGGATGAAGAGGAAAGTCGGGCCATGCGTGAAGGCCTGGATGAAGAGTCGCTTGCCATATTCGATTTGTTGCGGAAACCTGATTTGAGCCGTGTTGAGCTGAAAAAAGTCAAATCTGTTGCAGCGCATCTCCTCAATACGCTCAAGGCGGAGAAACTGCGTATCGATCAATGGCGGGACAAGGAATCAACGCGTGATGCGGTGCGGGGAACCATCCATGATTTCCTTTACAGCGATGCAACGGGGTTGCCGGTGAGCGGTTATAGTGAGGACGACGTGAGCAGGCGGTCTGATGACGTGTTTCGCCATGTTTTCAGGGCTTATCCCACCGTTCCATCACCATTCTATATCACCCAGCCTGACGCTACTGCAACTACTTAAGTGGATTATTCGGATGCTCCGTCCAGTTCAGGTAGGGCAGGCCGTTGTCCACTTCGACCATGGTGATGCACCGGGGCACCGGGCACACCAGGTGGCAGAGATTACAGCCGACGCACTCCTCATCAATGACCGTGTAAGTGTGCTTGCCGCTTGGGTCTTTAGTAACCGCAATCGCCTGGTGTGAAGTATCCTCGCAGACAATGTGACACAAGCCGCATTCAATGCATTTACGCTGGTCGATTGCGGCAATGGTCTTATAGTTGAGATCGAGGTATTGCCAGTCGGTCACGTTGGGTACGGCGGCCCCACGGAAGTCCTCTAGGTTTTTATAGCCCTTATCATCCATCCAGTTGCTGAGGCCGTCTGTCAGGTCGTCAATGATACGGAAGCCGTAGCGCATGGCCGCGGTGCAGACCTGCACGCTGCCGCAGCCGAGCGCGATGTATTCGGCCGCATCGCGCCAGTTGCTGATGCCGCCGATGCCTGAAATCGGCAGCTTGCAGGTTTGTGGGTCGCGCGCAATTTCGGACACCATGCTCAGCGCAATGGGTTTTACCGCCGGCCCGCAATAACCGCCGTGTACGCCTTTGCCGGCGACGGTCGGTGTCGGTGCCATGCAATCGAGGTCGATGGAGACAATGGAGTTGATCGTGTTGATCAGCGATACGGCATCCGCACCACCTGCATGGGCCGCGCGTGCCGGGTGCCGGATATCGGCTATGTTCGGCGTCAGTTTGACGAAAACCGGCAGGCTGGTGTGGGTTTTACACCATTCGGTGACTTGCTGGATATACTCCGGGACCTGGCCGACAGCGGCACCCATGCCGCGTTCGCTCATGCCGTGCGGGCAGCCGAAATTCAGCTCGACGCCGTCGCAGCCCGTCTGTTCCGTTTTCTGCAGGATTTCCTTCCAGGCCTGTTCGTTACAGGGCACCATCAATGAGACCACCAGTGCGCGGTCCGCCCAGGCGCGCTTCACCGCCGTGATTTCATCCAGGTTGACCTGCAGGGGGCGGTCGGTGATCAGTTCGATGTTGTTGAAGCCGATCATGCGCTGACCGTTGTAGTCCACGGATCCGTAGCGTGAACTGACATTGACCACCGGCGGGCCGTCTTCACCGAGTGTCTTCCAGACCGCGCCACCCCAGCCGGCTGCAAAGGCCCGCTCAACGTTGTAACGTTTATCGGTGGGCGGGGCGGAGGCCAGCCAGAACGGGTTGGGCGAGGAAACACCGGCGATGTTGCAGCTAAGGTCAGCCATGGTTCAAGTACTCATCAATGCTGTGTGCGGCAATCTTGCCATCCTGTACTGCAACCACCGTGAGGTCTTTACCTGCCGTGCAGTCACCGCCGGCCCACACGTCCGGCAGGCTGGTGCGTTGCTGCTGGTCCACCCGGATTCGACCCGCCACCCGTTGCAGCATTTCACCGCCAGCCAATGGTGTTGCATCCAGTGACTGGCCAATGGCCTTGAATAACTGGTCGGTGGGCAGTGTGAAGACCTCGCCGGTACCGCTGGGCCGGTCGTTTTCATCAAGTTCGGTGTACTCAAATTCTACTGCACTCAAAGTACCCGCTTTGGTGTGGATGCGCAGCGGTTGCGCATGCGTGCGGATCAGCACGCCGTTGGTTTGTGCCACTGTCTGCTCATAGCAGGTCGCGCCCATCTGCGCCAGGCCGCGCCGGTAGACCATGGTGACGGTTTCGGCCCCCAGTTTTTTCGCTTGCACGGCGATATCAATGGCGGTATTACCGCCGCCGATCACCACCACGTTGCGGCCGACCGGCAGGCTGCTCAAGTCCTGCTGGCGTATGTGCTCGATAAAATCGACTGCGTTCTGGACACCCTCAGCGTTTTCATTTTCAAGGCCCAGTGCGTTGACGGTGTTGTGACAAAGGCCGATAAACACAGCATCGTATTTTTGGCGTAATTCACTGAGGCTGACATCGGTTCCAAGGCTGGTTTCTGTTGCCACGGTTATGCCACCGACCGCAAGGATGAACTCAACTTCTCTGGCAGCCCGTTGCTGCAGCATTTTGTAGGCCGCCAGTCCATATTCATTCAGCCCGCCGGGCTTCGGGCGGGACTCAAGCACCGTCACGTGGTGACCAAGCAGGGACAGGCGGTGGGCGCAGGATAGCCCGGCCGGGCCGGCGCCGACGACAGCGACGGTTTTACCGCTATCAGGTGCGCGCCTGAATGGTTGTACGCCGGCAGCGAACAGGTCATCCGTGGCATAGCGCTGCAACCGGCCGATGACCACCGGTTTGTCTTCCGCCGTATTGCGTACACAGACCTGCTCGCACAGTTCCTCGACCGGGCAGACGCTGGCGCAGGTGCCGCCCATGATATTTTCATTCAATATGGTGATGGCCGCACCGCGCAGATTGCCGCTGGCAATCTTGCGGATAAAACCCGGAATGTCGATGCCTGTTGGACAGGCCCCGGTACAGGGAGCGTCGTGGCAAAACAGGCAGCGTGCGGATTCCTGCACGGCCTGTAATTCGGTCAACGGTGCATGCAGGTCAGAAAAATTCTGCCTGATCTCCGCCGGGCTGACCCGTCCACTGCGGATATCACCCCCCATCAGTTCCGCTTCCTCAGTTCAGGGGTCAGATTCAAATGCGGCATACAGCTATCAGTAAACATGGCGTGGTGCGCGCATTTGAGTCCGACCCCGGGGTGCGCGACCCCGGGGTGAGGCCCGCTTCCTCATTAACAGGTAATAGACCACGCTCGAGATTCCCAGTCCGATAAACCAGGCATAATTGTACAGGTTAACCATGAAGCCGCTGCCTGAATAAAGGCCAACGTTGACCAGGAACCCCGGGATGTTGGGCAGCACGCCAATGACCAATGCAATGATGGCCATGGGGTTGACGCCAGCGTAACGGCCATTGTGGCGGTACAGGTCTTCGACATCGAGGCGGGTCTTCCTGACCAGGAAATAATCCACCAGGATGATGCCGATGACCGGGCCGAGCAGGGCGGAGTAGCCGATCAGCCAGGTGAAGATATAACCGCTGGGGTCTGCGATCAGCTTCCAGGGCATGATCAGAATGCCGATGATGCCAGTAATGTAGCCACCGCGTTTAAAGTCAATTTTTTCCGGCAGCAGGTTGGAAAACGCATTGGCAGGGCCGACCACGTTGGCGGCGGCATTGGTGGAGATGGTGGCAATAATGACCGCGACCATGGCAAAGAACACCAGTGTGTGGGATTCAAACCGCCTGACCAGTACGACCGGGTCCCAGATGGCCTCGCCGAAGATGATGATGGTCGCGCTGGTCACCGCCACGCCGATAAAGGCGAACAGGGTCATGGTGCTGGGCAGGCCGGACAACTGTCCGACCACCTGTGCACGCTGGCTGCTGGCGTAACGCGTGAAATCGGAAATGTTCAGCGTCAATGTTGCCCAGAACCCCACCATGGCGGTCAGGCTCGGCCAGAACAGCTGCCAGAATTCTGCTGAATCCTGGAATTTGGAACCGGCCTGCAGCATGGGACCAAAGCCGTTGGCCCGCTGGTAAGCCCAGGCGAGCAAAGCCAGGCCGCACAGTAATAAAAAGGGTGCTGCAAGGTGTTCAAGTACGCGGATCGAGTTAATGCCTTTCCAGATCAGCCAGATGTTCATCGCCCAAAACAGCATGAAACTGGCGAACTGCGCAAGGCTGACACCGACCCAGTCCGGCATCATGGTGGGGGCGTCTGCAACACCGGGCCACAGTATCAGCACGATGGTATAGATGGCGGCGCCACCGATCCAGGTCTGGATGCCGAACCATCCGCAGGCCACGATGGCACGTAGAAGAGACGGTATATGAGCGCCCTTGATACCGAATGACGCGCGTGCGAATACCGGGAATGGTATGCCGTATTTGGTACCCGCGTGGCCCGACAATGACATCGGCACAAACACAATCAGGTTGCCGAGCAACACCGTCCACATGGCTTGTTGCCAGCTCATGCCACCGTCAATCAGTGAGGCCGCGATCATGTAGGACGGGATATTGACCGCCATGCCGACCCACAGCGTGAAGAAGCTGATGGCTTTCCAGGTTTGCTGCTGTACCGGTACCGGCGCGATATCGGCGTTGCTGAGGCCGGTGTCAAAATTCAGATGGCTACTATCCTGCTCATGGCCCATGGGTTCAGCCCGCATATTGCGCCAGCATCCCGGGTACTGGTGCTGGGCAGGTGTGGTTGTGCGCCGGGCCGGGCACAAAGTATACGGCGGAGTTTATCGAAAAAATGTTCATTTATTCCTGTAAATACGATTGCTTGACGAAAGGCTCGTTACCGGCTGATGCAATATGCGGGCTAGAGTTCCGTCAGGACACCGTAAGTCTCCGGGCGGCGGTCACGGTAGAATTGCCAGGTGTTGCGGACTTCGCGTATCAGGTCGAAATCGAGGTCAGCCACGACCATTTCATCCTCTGTTTCGCTGGCCTGGGCGACAATTTGGCCACGCGGGTCGGCAAAATATGATGAGCCGTAGAAGCGGCCAATATTCCACGGGGGTTCTTCACCGACGCGGTTGATGGCGGCGATGTAATAGCCGTTGGCGGCCGCGTGGGCCGTTTGCTCCAGTTCCCACAGGTGTTGGGACAGCCCCGCCACCGTGGCAGACGGGTTAAAAACGATTTCTGCACCGTTCAGGCCAAGACAGCGCGCACCGTCGGGGAAATGCCGGTCATAGCAGATATACACACCCACTTTCCCGTAGGCGGTGTCGAATACCGGGTAGCCCAGGTTGCCGGGTTTGAAGAAGAATTTTTCCCAGAACCCAGCCACCTGCGGGATGTGGTTTTTGCGGTACTTGCCAAGATAGCTGCCGTCGGCGTCAATCACTGCGGCGGTGTTGTAATACACCCCGGTCATCTGCTCCTCGTAGATTGGAACGATGATGACCATGTTGTACTTGCGCGCATATTCGCACATCAATTGCGTGGTGGGTCCATCAGGAATAGCCTCTGCGGCGTCATACCACTTGCTGTCCTGCGACGGGCAAAAATAAGGCCCGGTGAATATTTCCTGGAAGCACAGCATTTGCACACCTTGCTGCCCTGCTTTTTCGATGTAGGGGGTGTGTGCTTCGAGCATGGCCTGACGGTGTGCTGCAACGCTTTCATCGCCATGCAGCCTGTTGGCCATCTGAATAATGCCGGCTTTTACTATTCTGGACATAAGCTTGCCTTCAATGTAGGGGGTTAAATGGCGGGCGCTTCAGATACTTGCCGAAGCCTTCACCCACCAGCGCTTCGCCGTTATCGATGGCCACCGTGCCGCGCAGGATGGTTGTACGGGTTTTGCCCCGAACCTGCCAGCCTTCATAAGCGTTGTAATCCACGTTCATGTGATGGGTTTCAGCAGAAATCGTGTGTTTGGCTTGCGGATCAAAAATGACGATATCTGCATCGGAACCCACCGCGATCGTACCCTTGCGTGGAAACAGGCCAAAGATTTTGGCGGCGCCGGTTGAGGACATCTCGACGAATTTGTTCAATCCGATACGACCCTTTCCGACGCCCTCGCTGTACAGCAGCTCAAAGCGGTTCTCGATTCCGGGTGCACCATTGGGGATTTTGGAAAAGTCGTCCTTGCCCATGGCTTTCTGGTCCATGCAGAACGGGCAGTGGTCGGTGGCCACGTGCTGCACCAGGTTCTGGTTGATGGCGGCCCACAGCGCGTCCTGATCCTTTTTCTTGCGCAGCGGCGGGCTCATGACCACCTTGGCGCCTTCAAAGCCAGCTTTAAAATAGTAGGAATCATCCAGCAACAGGTACTGGATACAGGTTTCTACGTGGACTTTCTGGTTGCGCGACATGGCGGCCCTGACCCGTGCGAGCGTCTCTTCGCAGGTCGTGTGGACGATATAGAATGCACAGCCGGTCTGATACGCAATATCAATGGCACGACCGGCAGCTTCAGCCTCACAGAGCGCCGGGCGGGATAATACGTGGTACTTCGGCGCCGTGTTGCCGGCCTGCAGGTTTTTCTGGATATTGCTGTCGATCATGTCGCCGTTTTCAGTATGTGCCGTGACGATGCCACCCAGGCTGACCAGCGCCTGCATCAGTTCGTACATCTGGCGGTCATCCACCATCAATGCACCCTTGTAGGCCATGAAAACCTTGAATGAATTGATGCCGTGCTCATTGATGACATGCACCAGCTCCTGGCGGGTGCTGTCGTTGAAATCGGTGACCGCGCAATGAAATGCATAGTCCCCAACCGCATGTCCATCGGCTTTTTTGTGCCACTCGCGAATGGCTGCCTCCAGGGATTCACCCTGGGTCTGGATGGCAAAATCGATAATGGTCGTGGTACCGCCGTGCAAGCCTGCCAGGGTGCCACTCGCAAAGGTGTCACTGGCATGTGTGCCCATGAACGGCAGTTCCATATGGGTATGGGCGTCAATGCCGCCCGGAAACAGGTAACAGTCGCTGGCGTCGATTTCGCGGTCAGCACTGACCTCAAGTTGTGCGCCGATGATAGCGACGGTTTCGCCTTCGACATAGACATCGGCCCGGTATTTGTCGGTAGCGGTTACCACAGTGCCGTTTTTGATCAACAGGGAACCCATGTGTATGCCTCGCGAGGTTAATGTTGCTGTACTAAATCATCTTATTGCTAATTCAGGGTAATATCTACACGCTCAGGGAACCGGGACGGCACATGGATCAATTTCTCAAAGCTGCATTTGATGAGGCCCAAAAAGGCTCACGCGAAGGTGGCATACCCATTGGCTCGGTTATCGTTCACGACGGCAGGATCATTGGCCGGGGCCACAATCGCCGGGTTCAAAACGGCAGTGTGGTATTGCATGCTGAAATGGATGCCCTCGAAAATGCCGGGTGTCAGCCAGCCAATGTGTACCGGCGTTGCACCCTGTACACGACATTGTCACCCTGTTGCATGTGCAGCGGCGCAATTCTGCTTTATGGCATAGCCACCATAGTTGTCGGTGAAAACAGAACTTTCACAGGCGATGAAGAATTATTGCTTTCCCGCGGCGTGGCTGTCAAAGTGGTCCAGGATCCGGCATGTATAGAAATGATGGAAACCTTTATCACGGCCCATCCTGAGCTTTGGCATGAGGATATCGGGGTTTGAACAAGAGGATTGTAAAATGAGGCCAGGGAAGCCCGTGGGTGGCAACAAACTTTTCGCGGCAATAATTATTCCTGTATTGCTGATGGTTGTGAGTCCGTCGTATGCAGCCCGCATACTGGTGGTTGGCGATAGCTGGGGCGTGGCCGCTGGCCCGGCGTTGCAAGCCGCGCTGGCGGACAATGGCAGCCTGGCTACGGTTGCCAGTATCGCCGTTGGTGGTGAAACCGCTGAAAACCTCAGTACGCCTGCACGGCTGGCAGACATCACTGCGGCACTGGAACAAAACACCGATGCCACACTGGTTCACCTGAGTATCGGCGGCAATGATTTTCTCGGCAACTGGAATGCAGCACTTTCTGGCAGTGACGAAGACCAGTTAACTGCGGACATCATCAGCAATGTCACTGCCATCGTTGACCATATCCTTGCCCAGCGCCCCGATATCCGGATCTACTGGTCCAGTTATGATTTTCCGCGACCGCTGCTTATTGGTACGCCTGAAGAGGTTAACCTGGCTTCGCTGCGATTCTCTCAGCAGGCCGAAGCACTTGCAGAGGCCAAAGGCGCTGCGCTCAGCTATGGTGATTTCAACGGCCTGACACAGGTTGAGTATGGTTTTGACGGTGTCCAGCAGTCATCATTCGACCCGGCTGTAGCCATACCGGCAGGTGACCCGTCCCTGCCTGATCCGAAATACCCCGGACCGGCATCCGCCTACATGGATCCGATCCACCTGACAGCGCAAGCTTATTTGATGCTGGCAGGCAAGCAATACGACCAGTTTTACGCCTACGCACTGGGTGAGCGCCTCTTCCAGATCAATGCAGGACTGAATGATGCCTGGTACAACCCCGCCACAGACGGACAGGGGTTTTTCATCACTGTATTCCCGAACCTTGGTGTGGTTTTACTGGCCTGGTTTACCTATGACACCGCCCTGCCGGCAGTTGATGCTAAAGCAAACCTCGGCGATCCGGGGCAGCGCTGGCTGACGGCCGTTGGCAGCTATGCTGATGACCGCGCTGTACTTGAGGTGTATAACACCTATGGCGGGTTATTTGATTCGGGTACCAAAGTTACACAGGACGTTTACGGGACCATAGTTCTGCAGTTCTCCGATTGTAATTCCGGTACCGTCGAATATGAAATTCCGTCAATCGGCGCCAGCGGTACGGTGCCAATCAAGCGCGTAGCCAAGGACAATATTTCGCTTTGCGAGGCGCTTAAGCCAGCTAATTAACCACCACGCCATGGGCCCTTAGCATATCAATTACCGGTTGTAACTGCGTTTGATAGTTCTTCCAGTTGTCGATCGAAGAGGTGTACACGGGCTTCCTGACTTGCAGGTTACTGGCAGTCTTGACGGCGCGTTTCTGCCGGTGTGGTTGCAGCATGCCGGGGGCAAATTCGAGCTGTAAAAAACCGGCCATTGCGCGTGCTTCTGTTTCCAGGTCAGTCACCAGTGATTCATAGCAAACGGCATGGATTTTTTGCGGCAGTAAGTTTTGCCAGTGGCGCATGAGTTGTAGGTGGCCCAAATAAACCCGCGTGAGATGTTCAAGCCGCGAAGCAAAACCCAGTCCTGCCTGAAAGTTCTGCACAAAGCAGGAGAGGATGGTGTCCAGTGGATGCCGCTTGCAATACACAAACCGGGCGCCTGGAAAAATCCGGTTGATCAATCCGACACGTTCAAAGTTAATGGGGGCCTTGTCGACCACGCGGCGGTATTTTAGATGGTCCTGGGGTAGTGCGGAGATATAGCGGGCAGCAGCCAGTTCAAGTTGTCTGGGCCGGGTGTCGTTTTTCGCTTGCAAAGCGTAAGGATCAATGCCGCTGCGTTCGAGGCTGCTTTCTATGTTTTGCATGGTGGGTAATTCGCCACAGGCCAGTACTTCCGGGTGGGCGCTTAATACCTGTTCGCACAGTGAAGTCCCCGATCGGGGCATGCCAATGATAAAGACCAGATTTTCTCCGGAATTTCCCTGCGCTGCTGTCAATTCACCCGCTGTGCCGGTGGCCCGGGAGATTTTTTCTACCCGCTGTTCCCAGGCCTCGATATCGAAAGGCTGAATCGAGGCCATAATTTCATTGGCTTGCCGATACAGTTCGAATGCTGAGCCAAATTGTCCTTCACGGCGGTGCATGTCCGCCAGCGCGAATGTGGCTGTGCCACGGTCTGAACCGGACGCTGCCCCGGTACGGATATGCTCCAGCATAGCAACGGTGTGTGTGTCGGTCAGGCGGTCGCGCCTGATCTCAATCAGGATACTCAAGGCACGGGCGTTGCCCGGCGGCAGGGATACTGATTTTTCAAAGGCTGCCTGTGCCGCTTCAAAATCGCCAACATCGGTCAGGATGGAACCCTTCAGTTGCCAGCCCTGGGAAAAGTCGGGCTGGTTTAGCAGACAACGGTCAATGAGTTGCAGCGCCTGCCCGTGATCTGCGCAATCACGGTACAGCAAGGCTGCCTGGTAAAGTATCGCCGGGTCTCGAGGCGCCTGGCGGATAGCTTCCCTGGCATGGCGCCTGACCAGTTTATTGCGGGATAAATGATGGTAAATCCGGCCCGCATTCAGGTGCATGCCGGCCATGCGCGGGTTCAGTTTCAGGGCCTGGCGAATAGACTTCTCAGCATCTTCGAAGCGGCCCAGCGCAAGGCAGGACAAGGCCCTGATATTAAGCAGTTCGTCACGCTTCCCCAGGTGCGCAGGCAGTTGGTCGCAGTGGCTGATTGCCTGTGCATAATTGCCCCGCGCATAGGCTTGCCTGGCCATCTGGAAAACTTGTTGTTCCTGGCTCACTGGGCTATGGGCTACCAGCCACCGCCACCGCCGCCGCCACCACCACCGCCGGAGAAGCCACCACCGCCTGAACCGGAGGCTGTGCCGGGTGGTGATGAAGCGGAGGCGATGGCAGAAGAAAAGCTGCTGTTGAAGTTATTGCCCAGGTGGTTCAGGGCAGCCATGCCACTATAGCTGCCAACATACCAGCCGGGGTGATAGCCGCCACCGGCAGCAATGTCTTCAGGGAACTCGCGAGAGAACCGGTCACACCAGTGGTTTTCCACACCCAAAGCAAATGCGAAGGGTAAAAAGGTTTCAAATACCTGTGGCGTTAGCTGCGGTGATTTCATACGGTCGAGGCGATCCTTCTCTGCCGTACTAAGATACATTTTAAAGCCTTCAATTTCATCCATAATCCGGCGACCGGCAGGTGTTGGAGCGCGCAGCAGAAATATGAACACCAGGTGTAGAGCGGCTGTGAGGACGGCGAATACAATCCAGATCAGCACACTGCCGGCGAATTGGGCAGCAACCAGAATCGCTACAACGGTCAGCAGCAAGGCAGGTTGTGCGTAACCCATGTTCAGATTGAATAGCCGGCCGAGGTACTCGGTTTTCAACGCTTTTTTCAGTGCACTTTGGGCCGGTGTGAATACCCCGTGATTCTTCTGGTCAAGCTTAACCTCGGTGTCGGCCGCAAATATTTTATCAAGCACGGCACGTTCACCCCGGCTCGCCTGTCCGGCGGCGGGGGACTGCTTCTGCTTTAGTGTGAAGTCGTCATCATCTTCGCGAATCTCCAGGTAACCTTTTACACCCAGGCTTATGATGGCTGCTGAGAATGCCTGTTGGCCGAAAGACATCTTGCGGATGTAACTACAGCCTGCGGGCGTCAGCTTCCCGGGTGGCTTGAATCGTGGAATGATGACCCCCTTGCGTGGGTCGCGCCCATAACGGTTCCAGGCCCACAAATACCAGCCCAGTGGTATTAACAGACCAATCAGCAAGACCAGGGCCGCACCGTTATCAGTCATGAAATAGGTCAGGTGTTCACGGCCGGTGGGCTGCTGGACGATTCCCTTCGGGAAGCCCACGGCCACTGTCAGGCCTTCACGCGGCTGTAACGTACGGGTCGATTGAAACTCAATTTTGCTGTCACCGGTAATCCGGACTGTCGCGTCCTGCCCGGCGGTACCCTGGTAACCGGTATAAAACGCCGTGCGCAGGCTGTCTGGCGCAACCGTCCTGGGTAATTCAATGCTTGCACTGGCCTGGTCGATCGGAAACAGCCAGCCGTTGCCGGTTACATTCCAGAAAAGTTCGTCGTAATCCTTAAAAAATCCGATCTGGCGGGTGGTGGAGTAGCGTAACCGGTAGGTGTACACACCCGGGTCAAGCATGCGATCCGCGCTGCCGATGTAAACACGTACGCCGTTAGACCGGGCTTCGGTTTTGAATGCCTCACGGTGATTGTCACGCTGCACGTCCAGCACCTGGAAGCCAACCCGGTAACGGTTGCCGAGCCGGTCCTTGTAGCGGGTCGGGAAATCGCGGTAGATACCTCTGCGGATATTATTGCCTTCAGCCTTGACGCGGATAGTCTCGGTTACCACCAGGCTGCCGTCGGCATGGATCAGCACCTCGGAGTGATAGTTGAGAATCCGCTCATCTGCCAGGGCGAGGCCACTGTACAGCAGGATGGTGGCGACACAGAAATTACGCAGAAAAGAGATCGACATCAGGTGCACTCCGCTGGCTGGCCAATTCAATTTCAAAAAAATCTGCCGGGACAAAACCAAACAGACTGGCAATCATATTGGCGGGGAAGCGCTGCACGGCGTTATTGTTGTCCCGTGCGGCGCCATTGTAATAGCGACGGGCGTATTGAAGCTGCTCCTCAATGTCCACCAGGCTGCTGTGTAACTGCCGGAATCCTTCGCTGGCCTTCAGGTCAGGGTAATCCTCGGCCAGTGCAAACAGGCGGCCAAGCGATCTGGAGAGTGCAGTTTCCTGTTCTGCCCGGGCCATGACCTGAGTCTCAATATGATTTCCTCCTGTATTGCGGGCGCTTGTTACGTCTTCGAACACACTGGATTCGTGGGCCGCATAGCCTTTGACCGTTTGTACCAGGTTAGGTACCAGTTCCGAGCGTTTTTGTAATTGTACGTCGATGCCTGCCCAGGCTTCACTGACCAGGTTGCGGTTGCGTACCAGGTTGTTGTAGAACAGGATGGCTGCAACCAGCAACAGGAGTACTGTCGTAATCAGGATAGGTGTCATTTCGCCCCCCTATGGTCTGTTGCGGTGCTTTATGGGCAGTCTCCGATCCGCTTACCTTTCCAATCCATTTTGAAATCCAATTTCATGCCGGCTGCATCTGCAGACATTGAGCCGCTACCTTCGAGCGTGTCACCGCCGGAGGTGAATTGCCACTTGCCCTGCATCAATAACCCGTCCTGCGAGGGGCAACTGATCGACCAACTGGCAGAATTCCCGTCAACCACAACATCGGTAATTTCGCAGGGGTTATCTTCATCCATATTAAAGTCATCCGGGTTGAGCTCGGATTCCTTGATGCACTCGGTGGTTGAGCGAACCTGTGGCTGGGGCAGTACGGACATTTGTAAGGTATTGGTCATTTCCCATTGCCCCGGGTTGATGGCTACGCCTTTTGCAAGCGCTGCACCGGCAAATAGCAGTGTTGCCAAGGCTGACAAAGTGACTGGCAAAGTAATATGTAGTTTCATTTTGAGTCCCTCAGAAAAGTGCCGGTAAGTAGTAAAGTATAAAGAATTCATGATCAATTTGTAATCCGGCGGGATGACTCATTCAAGTAGAAGCCGACTTGATACCGCTGTATGGGCCGCAACCAGATTAAATCTGCTTAAGATTACGAACTCTTTAAGTATAGAAAAATATCTGGAATTAGCAACGCGGCATTGTTGATCGCCAGCGAAATTCCAGCTGGCCTTGCCCATTTTACTTATTCTGTAAATTCATCGTTGACAGGATGCCCTGAGGCCGGTAATTTGCGATGTTGGCCAGTTACCAGATCACAGCTATGCCATCTGCTCAATATGACTTCCCGATAAGCAGCGACACCGTCCGGCGTACCACAACCGCCTGGTTGATGCTGGGCCTTGCCGCGCTGGTCGGTGCTGGGGTGTTTTCCCTGCTACTGGTACTGGCACGCACACCGGCGATCCAGGAATGGCTTCCGTTTATCGATTTCTTTCGCATAGCACTGGTTGTGCACGTAGACCTGTCCGTGCTGATCTGGTTATTGTCGATCGCAGGAGTGCTATGGGCCCTGAGTACCGATCGTGACCGGCCGGGCTGGGACCGGTTTTCTTTCTGGCTGGCAGCGAGTGGCACAGCGGTCGTTGTGGCCTCGCCGTTTCTCGGCGCGGGTGATCCGCTGATGAACAACTATGTGCCGGTGCTTCGTGATCCAATTTTTTATGTTGGCCTTGGCCTGTTCACCGCAGGGGTGTTGTCGCACCTGTTACGCTCTGCTATGACCTTTTCCGGGCTAACCGCCCACCTCGATGGTGCGACGGCCTTGCAGGTAGGCGCAAAGCTGGCGGCCGTGATTACCTTTGTAGCTATCGGTGCCTTCATTGCATCCATGTTGGGCCTGCCAAAAAATATGGAAGGTCAGGCCTATTTTGAGTTTCTGTTCTGGGGCGGCGGGCATGTACTGCAGTTTACCCACACCTTGCTGATGATGGTGGTCTGGGTGCTGCTGGCAAGCAACAGCGGCTGTCGCTTTACGCTGACACCCCGCCTGACGCTGACCTATTTTTTGCTGATGGCGCTGCCGGTCATCACGGTGCCGTTCCTTTATGTCGCACATGATGTTGTTTCGCCCGGCCACCGCCTGGCATTTACAGAACTGATGAAATACGGCGGCTTGTCCAGCTTGCCACTGGGCTTGGCCATTGTGGCCAGTTTCTGGAAGGCCGGGAAGCCACAGGGCGAAGGGCGCTATCTGCGTTCAGCACTGGTATCTTCACTGGTGCTTTTTGCAGTTGGCGGTGTGCTTGGCTTCATGATTTCAGGGTTGGATATTGTGATCCCGGCGCATTATCATGGCTCAACGGTCGGTGTCACCATCGCCTTTATGGGCCTGACCTATTACCTTCTGCCGCGCCTGGGTTTTGCTGCGCCACCAGCGCGCATGGCGTTCTGGCAACCCATCATCTACAGTAGCGGGCAGCTACTGCACATCATGGGGCTTGCCTGGACCGGCGGTTACGGTGTCCAACGGAAAACAGCCGGGCTGGCACAGGGCCTGGAGCGTGTCAGCGAGGTTGCCGGCATGGGCCTGATGGGACTTGGCGGGTTGATTGCTGTGATTGGTGGCCTGTTGTTTCTGGTGGTGGTTTACAAGTCGATTCGTGGCCGTGCAATTGCGCGGCGTGGATCAAATTGACGGAACCCTCCAGCAGGCAGGTTGTGTACAATACGATTCTTTCCAGATAACCGGGGATCCAGATGTCAGAAATCATCCTTTTCACGCTGAATGCGGTGGTGGTTTACTTCGTTGCAGACTGGCTTGTGCGGTTGATTGAACGGCGGCGGGGTGCTGTGCTGAAACAACGTCAAGTGGTGTTTTTCATTATTTTTCTGGCTCTTGCACTGGTGAGTTTCCAGATATTGCAAAACCTGCTGGCACCTGCCTGACATCCCGGCCCGGAGGCACAGGCTTTCAGCTTATCCCAGTTGTCGGTGCAGGCGCGCATCAAAAGTAGCGAAGTGGTGGCCAAACCAGTCAGATAATTGTAATTTGAGCTGTTTTCGGCCTCCCTCCGGATCCCGGTAGAAGCTGTTGATCAGATCATGGATCTGATCCAGCAAGTCTTCATGATCTTCTTTATGCTGCTCATATTCAACGTAGTGAGCGGTTCGCATCAGGCGCTCTTCCAGCGCAAAGTGGGCGGAAATACTGGCGTGGATATCACCCAGTACGACTTCGACAATCGCGCTATCCACAGGGTCGCGGAGTTGTTCGTACAGTGCATTGATCTGCTGGATCATTAGCTGGTGCTCATGATCCAGTGAGGCGTTTCCGACGGAAAATTCCGCTTTCCACTCAAGCAATGCCATACATCCTCCCGGAACTGGTGTACTGATCTTGCCATACAAGGATGACAGAGCACTATCTGAAAATAAATGTTTTTTGTAAATTGTCGAATTCGACCACGGCCTGTTGACCTGCGGCCAGGGTGAGCTCCGTCTGGCCGCTGAAATCGAAACCTTGCTGGCGTCCTGAATCGCTCATTCCAATGGATAGCTTGTGGCTACCTGCAGGTAGTTCAATACGGTGGTAGACGGTCGACTCCCCATCGTCCCAGAGGCCGCTTGGTAATACGTTTTCATTGTACAGGACCTGACCATCGACGCTGAACGAGACATGGATCGGGTATCGCTCCCGGGGACAATCGAAAGGGTTGCGCATGTTGGGTGCCAATTTATTCAATTCCTCTTGCGATAGCTTATGGCAAGCTTGCCGCCGTTGACCGGCGTGTGAAAAAGACAGTGAGATGATGGCGTTTCCTTCTGTCAGTTGACTGAAACGTGGCCAGACCGTGAACAGCACGGATGAAACAGCAAACAGACTCCAGGCCAGTGCCACCCCGAGGGGACGGAGACGGTGCTTACGGGGTGTTAGCCGGGTAGATACCTTTTCAGCGGGTGCGGCCAGCGTATCCCGGAACGCGGCTATTGCTTTGCCCGTAGCCGGGAAGTCACTCCATGGTTCGGTCCACAGCAATGCCAGTTTTTCGGTATCCACACGCTTACGCAGTTGCGGATCCCGCTCACGGCTCATACGTTGCTCAGTCCACTTCGCACCGAGGCGGTACTGGCAATCACCGTGTGGGCAGCCCTGTAAAACCACGCCGTCAGCATGATCACGGCTGAGTACCCAATCCACAAACGCCGGTGGCAGTTGTGCCATGCAGGTCAGGCTCACTACCGCGGTTTCTGCATCGATAAATTTTTCCGGGGCGTGGCTGCCTTCGCAAGCAAAGACCAGCAACCGGCGGTTACCTTCAAGATTCAGGGTAGCAGCAGTGACCATTTCACGAACGGTTGCAATTGACTGGTCAGGCAAGTCTATCCCCGGCGATAATGCAGCGCGTTTGCGAAAGGGCGTGGCCGTGGGGCAGGCCCCGACACAGATCCCACAGCTCAGACAAAGATCAGCAATGACCACGGCTTCGCTGGCGTATTTTGTGCCATCGCTGCGCGGGGCCATTTCTACGGCGCCGAAGGGGCAGTCTTCTACGCAACGCTCGCAGCCGTTGCAGTTTTCCAGGTCTACCTCAACCACCGCAGGTTTACGGGCAGGCGGCAGCCATGGTGCAATGCATATCAACAGACTGAAACCAATCAACAGTACCCAGACGGTTGCAGGTGGCCAATAGTTCAGCAGCGGGTATACCAGCAGGTAATACCAATCCAGTGCCAGGCTTTGGGGTACCAGCGAGGGGTCGGCTTTACCCTGGCTCAAAGCCGGGTAGACGATTGACAAGACCAACATCGCCAATAATGCGCCGACCATCAGTTTGCGGGGTGGGTTTACTTTGGGCCTGTTGATACGGAAGACATGAATCCAGATAGCGAAAACCAGGAATATCGGTAGTCCGACGATGTGCGTGAAGGCCAACAGTGTGAAAAAGCGGTCACTCAGTGAGTCCACCGTAAGGAAATTTCGCGCCATTGGGTCGGTAAAAATTGGCAGGGCATCCAGCATCTCTGATGAGGTGAGCGCCACATAGAGCGCCAATTGGTCCCACACCAGCCAGTAACCCGTGATACCCAACGGAATGATCAACCACAGTAATGGCACACCTGTCACCCAGCTAAACCAGCGGGCGCTACGGTAGCGTTCGAAGGAGAACTCTTTCAGGATATGCAGCACCAGCGTTACGATGGCCGCGTCGGAAGCATAGCGATGCAAGCTGCGCATGACACCGCCCAGGTACCATTGGTCAACCGTCATGTACTCGACTGATTCAAAAGCACCGACCACACTGGTGTGGAAAAAAATGGTGATCCAGATGCCGCTGATCAGCACGATCCACAGAAAGAAAATGGTTAGCGAGCCGAGGTAGCCAAGCGGGTTTAGCGAATTGCCGAAGGCATAGCTGAGCAACTTTTGCGGCAGTTCAAAGGCGGTCCGACCAGCTTTCTGAATGGCTTTTAGCAACAATCAGATTCCATTCTTCTTGTGACGGGCACGGCGGATTTCCACCAGCAGGTAGGCCAGCACGCTCAGTATCGCCAGGGCACCGATGGCTAGCTGGACAAACAGTGAGTAATCAAAGCGGTAACGGCCGGTGCTCGGGTCGTAAACTGTGCAGAACAGCCGTACCTTGTCGACCATGCCCGAGAACAGGCTGTGGGAGGATTGCGGCCGGTTGAAAATAAGATTTTTCAACGGCTCAACCAGCCATGGCAACTCAAACATGGCACCATAAACCTGTCGGTAGATCACGCCCTCCCGGTCCACGATCGTGAGTTGAGTTATGTGGTCGAAGCCACGCGGGGTTGGAAAATAAATAAAACCGATATTGTCCGCCAGCTCTGCCATGGTTTCAGCCGAAGCGCTGAGGAATGTCCATTCCGGGTCATTGACGCCCTGCTGGCGGGCAAAATACCGCATTCTTTCGGGTGTGTCGTTGGCCGTGTCAAAGCCAATCGTTACCATCCGGAAACTGTTTTGTCCGACTGCGTCGCGGGCCGCATCAACCGCCGTTTTCAGGTGTTTTGTCAGTGCCGGACAGACGTGGTCGCAGGATGTAAATATCAGGCTCACCAATAACGGCCGGCCGCCATAGTCTGCCAGCTTGACAGGTCTGCCAAAACTGTCTGTGAATTCCAGCCTGGCGAGTTTCCTGCCGATTGCGTGCTGGGAGATTTCCAGCGCTTCATCTTTGCTGTAGGTGCCGTCTTGCGCCTGGCCGTAGACATGCTGAAAAGCGGTCGTGATCAATATGATGACAACGTATAAAGCGAGCCTGGGGAGACGGGTTATTGCGGTGATCACCGATGATCTGTTCCATGAGTTCCAGTGCATTCCTGAGTGTGTAATTATACCCAAAAAAATAGCCGGGCGGTGCCGCCCGTCGTTTTGCCAAAGCCCCTGTCAGTCTTGCACACCGTCTTTCTTTGCAATTTCGCTGAGGGCATCACCGCAGGGGTCCTTGCTGCTCAGGAAACGGTCTGTCATGGACCTGGCCAGCAGTGACAATCCGACGGTTGCGACCGCTACGCCACCCTTGATCACGCTGCCGGCCGGGTCCAGTTCCATGGTTGGTGATACCAGGCTCCCGCCGACTTTGATGAACGGATTGATTAAACTGCTCACGCTCACTCCGAGCCCTTTGCGGGTCTTCGTCGTGAAGGAGAAATCGACTTTTTCAGAACGCAGGTCGACCGTCCCATGGCTCAGGATGGTCACCTGGGCGGTTTGGACAACGATCGGGAAAACGTTGACCATACCGTTGCTGATGTCAGCCGCCAGTACCGCACAGGAGAGTTTGGTGTACTCAGTGCTTTTCTGGAAAGGATTCAGCGTGCTGAGCAATTCGGTAGCGAAATCAGACCACCACAATGATAGCCCGGCGGAGGCGATCAGGCCCGATCGATAATTGGCGCGGACTTTTCCGTCCAGCGAGGAGGCCAGTTCGTGCAGGGTCAAACCACTTCCCTGCAATACCAGGTCGATATCCAGCGGTGGGTAGGTGGCAGGATCCTGATCCGCCAATGCACCGAAACCAAGGAAGAGATCCTGTCCGCTCAACTTGAGGTCAAAGCGGGGTTTGTCACCGCTGTTGTCCAGCACACCTGTCCCGGAAATCCTGCCCCCGGCACGGCCCCGGAGCGACAGCGGGTTGAGTTCCAGGTGGTTCGGATTCAGGCGCAAACCAAGTTTCACATCCTGCACCGCATGGTTACCGAAGTCGAGGCGGTCTACGTTGATGTCCAGGTCGAGCGCAACACCATAGTCTGCGACCTTCATCACCGGGGTGTCGTTGAACAGGTAGCGGGACGGTGCCGCAGCTTGATAGGTTGTTTTACTTCCAATGTTGAGCCACTGGCTGAGGTCAAGGAAGGCGGAGTCAAGCTGGCCGCTGATTCGGGTTAGCTCCCCCAGTCCGATTTTCAGGTGGCCACCCACTGCGCTTTTGCCAAGGCGTACATCCAGGTCGGTGAATTCAAATTCAGACGGGTTGCCGGCCAGGCTGGCTGCCATGGAGAAGGGATCCGGCGCAAGCGGCTTGCCTGTCCAGTCCTTCAGTATGGATGCATCCGGAGCATTGGCCCTGATGGTGAGTTGGAAGCGGCTGTCGTGCTGGATGGTTCCGTCGATTGTGGCTTTGGCCTGGCCAAGCTGTAACTGCACATTTTCCAGTTGGGTCCGATCCCTGTCATTTTTCAGACTGCCCTGGACAGCGAAAGGCCCCTGGGGCAGCGGGGTTTCAGGAAGCAGGAAAGCAATGGTATCGAGGCCCGGCAGTCGCATGTTGAATGTTGCGTCGATGCCCAGTGGATTGTTTAGATCGACGATGCGACCATCCAGTGCAAGCTTGAATTCATCAGGGCGGGTGTCGCTCACCCGAAACGCCAGGCCCTTGCCATCCAGCTTCAGATCGGCGTTCAGTTTGAGTGCTTGTTGAGGAAATTCCGCATGGCCGAAGAGGCGGCCGAGTTTGGCAATATCCGGGCTTTTGAATTTAACCTTCAGTTCGCTGCCCTTGTAATTATCCCCCAGGCTTAGCAACCCGTTCACCAGCAGGTCATGGCCAGCCAGGTCAATGTTGACGTCCTGGAAATGAATTTCCCGGGCCGTCAAGTCGATTTTTCCGCGGGCGCTCAGCGGTGCGGCAGGGAGCTTGTCGATTCCTGCCAGCGTGCCCAGCGAGTGCAGATTTGCAGCGCTTGCGTTGAACTCGAGACGGGGCTGGAGAGCACCCTTCATGCTGCCCAGAATCCCGCTGGCCTGCACGAAAATATTGGCCATCTTCAGCTCTGCCCGGACAGAAAATATGCCATCCTTATTACTGCTGAGTTGACTGTCTGCGTGCAGTGACCCCCGCATTGTGGCGGGCAGGCTGAGGCGCTCATGCCAACGGCTTATCTCGTTGCTGATGATGCGGATGTCGAGGCTGGAGTCGGCAAAATCAGGTGCCGGCCCAAGTACACCCGACACTTCAAGCCGGTCAGCGCTGGTTTTAACTATCAGGGGCTGCGCCTTGATGGCGCCATTGTCGAATACGACATCGCCCTGTATTGAAAAAGGCTCGGGAACCAGATCGGTTACACCGAAAGTAGCTCCGAGGGCCTGCAGGTCGGGTCCTTTAATCTTCAGGTGAACCTTGCCAGACCGCGGTCGGGCCAGGTGATCGAGCTGACCGGATGCATTGATCACCAGCTTGCCCAGGTCTCCGTCAAGCTTTAGTTTTGTCATCCGGCCCCCGGAATCCAGGTCCAGGCGGAAATCAAAGGGGCCTTCACTCACAGGTGGCAAGGAAAAAGTCTTCAGCACCTGTCCTATTTCCGGACCACTGAAGCGGGTTTTGATGTCAGCGCCTGTCAGGGTGGTTATGTCCACCAATGTACCTGAACTTTGCAGTGATAAATCCCCCAGTCTGAGATTCATGTCATATTTATGTGGCCCTTCCAGGAAGGACGCACCCAATGGGGAATAGCGGCCAGAGAATGAGAGTTTTTGCCCGTCAATACGCCCGGCCCCCCGGCCTTCGATACTATTGTCTGGCAGGGTTTGCAGTGCCATGTTGTCGACTTCGGTCACCAGGGGCTGATCGCGATCCGGCGTTTTAAAATCGACCCTGCAGTTCCTTATCTGCAGATCTTTGAGCACGACAGGCAAGGATTTTGGCCCAGGCGGAACCGGTGCAGGCCCGTGGGGCTCAGGACCGGATTCCGGCAGTACGTCCCAGTTGGCATCACCCGCATTGTTTCTGAGGAGGTTTATGCTGCAATCTTCTATTACCAGATTCTGGATGGTCGGCAATGCTTCGAGCAGGCTTGGCAGGTCAACTGTAACCAGCAGGTGACCAACGGTCACCATATAGGGGTCATTTGCCCAGGCAGCGTTTTGTAAGCGGATATCCCGGGCCTCAAGTGTTGTTTCGCGGCCGAGATCGAGTCGCAGCAGACCTTTGACGGTCAATGCGCGGCCAGTCTGCCGGAAGACGATATCGGCAAGTTGCGATTTCAGGAATGCTTCGTTGTGCAGGAGCAACCAGGCGGCAGCAATCGTGGCCACAACCAGGGCCACCAGCATCAGCGTAATGGTGAAAAATTTTCGGGCCATGACCCCATCGATTATATAGGGTTTCTCGTGATCTGCTTTATCACCTCCAATAAAAAACACCGGGCAGTGTGGCCCGGCGTTTTATTAAGACCTGTAGCAGGCCCCTGGCCCCTGGTGCAGGGTCAATCCTGCACTAGGACATTGGCCAAACTGAGGCCAGGTATTTCCAGTTAATCACGTAGTACACAACAAATATGGCCAGGAAGAAAATCGCCATGGCGAAGGTTCCTGGTGCGGCGAAGCCAAACTTGCCTGTAGCCGCATGGCCACCTTCCGGTTCTATTGTTGGCTCGGCCTTCAGCAGGCGCGTGGTCACCGTGCCATAGCTGGATTCTGACTCGACCCGTTTGCCGAAGAACACCGAGACCACGGTGATCAGGACGTAAATTGCGCCTCCAAGGATGGCGAAGACACCGCTGATACCAACCAGCCCCATCAACATGTAGGCGCTGGCTGGATAGTCATAGCTCAGCACGGCATCGGTAAAGGCCATATCCCAGTGCCGGCGTTCGACACCCAGTGTGCCTGCACCCATCATGACGATGGTAAACACCATCATGCTGATGCCGAAAATGTACGGTTGCCATTTGGCCAGGCCCGGCAACCATACCTGGCGCCGGAACAAAACCGGGATCAGGAAGTAGGTCAGTGACATGAATGCCAGGGTTGTACCGATGACGACCGTGGCATGGAAATGCCCCGGTACATAGATGGTGTTATGAATAATGATGTTGATCTGCTCCGTTCCCATGACCACACCGGAAATACCGCCGATGAAGCCGAAACCAATTAGCGACAGGAACATACCGGAGAATACCGGATTACCCCAGGGGGCTTTACGCAGCCATTCGAACAGGCCCTTGGTAAAACCCTTGGCACGTTGTGCGACTTCGATAGAACCCGGTACGGTCAGTCCGTGGATCATGCTGGCCAGTACGGCAAGATACATGGCGTAAGACGTATTGAAAATCTTCCACGTGGAGCTCAAGCCCGGATCAACCAGCAAGTGATGGGCAGACGCCAGTTGCAGGAAAACAATGTACAGTATGAAGGCCATACGACTGACCTTTTCCGATAACGGCTTGGCGCCAAACACAATAGCGGCGATGGCATACCAGACGGATATGTGGGCAGCGACATTGATCTGCTGCGAAGAGTGGCCGAAGGCCCACCAGATCAGACGGTACATGGCCGCATCAATGTGGCTGATCCAACCCATTGACCACATGTATGTGGGTATCAGGATCACCGCACCCATGGCAATGGTAAAGATCGCGATAATCGCCGCGGTCAGCGCACCGAAGGTTACCAGCGGAATCGAGCCTTCATAGGTTTTTTCCTCCTTGGCAATCACCAGGGTGCCGAGGAATACAAAACAACCGAGCAGCGCACCGACGGCAAACAGGATCAGGCCCAGGTAGAAATTGGGATCGGCCGGCATGGGCACATAAGAGGTCATCATCACGCTGGCCTGGCCACTGAATACTGCCAGGTTATTGACCACGGCACCCGTGACCATCAAAAAGAAGCCGAGCCAGGCAATCCTGGGTGTCGCCAAACGGCACTTCAGCAGTGTCGAAGAGCAGAAATACAGCACCGCCATCTCGAAGAAGATAATCCAGAAGATCAGCATGTTGATGCCATGAAAGGTCAACAGTTGGTAAAACTTGTCCGCCGGAAGCAGGTGCACGGCCGGCCAGCGTGTCAGCACGACTCCAATGGCCGCAAGACCGCCAATTAATAACATGACGACAGCAAGTACCGCGTTGGCCCGGGTCAGCATTTCTGCCGGTTTGTGAAATTGCAGTCCCGATTCCGGGCAGGTTCTGAATAATTCTGTTTTCATGTTCCGCCCTCTGTGATCAGGATTTTACCCACCATGGTGTGGTGACCAATACCGCAATATTCGTTGCAAATAATGGTTTGGTCAACGTGGGTGTCCGGCGTAATGGTCAGCACCGTTTCGTAACCCGGCAGGACCTGCACATTGATATTTTGCGGTTGCAGCGAGAAGCCGTGCTGCCAGTCCATGGACGAGATATGCAGGCGGTAGGTCTGGCCTTCCTCCAGTTCAAGAATTGGCCACCACTGCCACAGCCTTGCGACCAGGTAAACGTCACTGCCCGGCGGTGGCTTGACGACCGGAATATTCTGATCGGTCATGGTGCGTACGGTGTATTGGTCTACCATGGCCTGGGCCTTCGCCAGATAGGCCGCAGGTGTAGTTTTGTAGGCTTCGTTGGAAAGATTCTGCTTTCCATAAACATGCCACAGGGGCATCATAACGAACATGATCAGGGACCATAAAAGCGCAATAGCGATCCAGGTTCCTTCTACACGATCCAGTGGTTGCTTCCACCAGATCGTCTCAGCAGGTGGTTGAATAGAAGTCACGATGTCACCTTTTCGTTAGTGGTTAATTGGCGAGCGGGATTGTCACGATCTCCATGATTCCCCAAATAACATAAAACACGGTCGGAACAACTACTCCGATAAACAGTAGTATGAAGGGGTTATCTATAATGCGTTGCATGATGGGAATGCGCTGATGGCGCTCGGTATCGGGGGCTTCCTGATTCATTGCTCTCTCCCAGGAGGTTTGTTTATGCTTAAACTATATACGCAATCGGCATGACATTACCACGATTTTTTTCTACTTTTGGATTAAGTCAATTACACTGGTATTGGGATTGCCGTAAAAATGGAGAAATTAAATTACCATGAATCTAAAATATCTGGCCCTGTTGCCGGTGCTTGCGGCACTGGTTTTGCTCAGTGCCTGCAATAAGAAGAGCGGTCCAGGACCGGAAATTCATGATACGAAGTACCTCGCAATCGGCCCGGACGGACAGCCGGTTGAAGGTAAACCCGGGGAGGATGATTGCGTGCTCGACCAGTTTATCGGCCTGGTCTGGGAGGTCAAATCCGACCGGCCCGGGCTGCGCGACTGGCGCAATACTTACAGTTGGTATGACCCGGACGAGGCGTATGAGGGCGAACTTGACTACCGGGGTGTAAGCAATGGCGGCACATGTGTTGGCAGTGAATGTGACACATCGGCGTATGTGAAGGCGGTCAATGCGACGGGCTATTGCGGCCATAATGACTGGCGCCTACCCGCTCGCGATGAATTGGGCTCGATCAGCGACCCGCGCAAGCAGGATAATCCGCCCACCATCAACCTGAAGTATTTCCCCTACACCCAGACTGAAGAATACTGGTCCAGCAATGATTACCAGTTCCAGTACGACGCTGCCTGGCGGTGGAGCTTCAGAACCGGTCTCGATCGTGTCGACTGGAAGGCCACCCCTGCCCGGGTGCGGTTGGTGAGAGGCGAAGCTACAATTTTGCAGCGGGTCAAGGAGTAAAGGGGAGTAAAGGTGCCGGCAACATGAAGGCTGCGGCAATATGAGGGCCCTGGTGTGGGTCTCCCTGTTATTCGTCATCGTGCTTGTTTCCCTGAGCGCATACCTGCGCCTGGCCCACTCGGGCATTGGTTGTGCTGACTGGCCGGACTGTTATGGGCGAATTGGTGAGGCACCGGCTGTCAGCCAATCCATATCCGGTAAAAACGCCTATCAGCGTATTGTCGCCGCAGCCAGTCAACCGCTGGCCTGGGCCACGCCGCTGCACCGTCTGGTTGCCAGTGTTTTAGGTTTGCTGATAGTTTTCCTTGTACTGTTGGCCTGCAGGCAGAAAAAAGATCGGCTCATCTCGCTGAGCCTGTTGCTGGTGACGATATCGCTGGCCTTGCTGGGGGTAAAATCAGGTGATCTGCATAGTCCTGCTGTGGTCATGGGCAACCTCAGCGGCGGGTTCCTGATGCTCGGTCTGCTGGGCTGGATGGCGTTCAAAGACGGCAGCGGTAATGATGGCCGGCGCAATACTGACCAGCCACAGGCCCCATTACCGGGAGCGTTGCTTACGCTGACTGTCCTGCTGCTGATCGTCCAGATTCTTTTGGGTGGGTTGACCAGTGCCAATTTTGCAGCCACCGCCTGCCAGTCACTACCTGATTGCAACGGTAGCTGGCTGCCCGGCATGGATATCCTCAAGGCCCTGGACCTGTCACGGGTTCACCAGGTTACCTCAACCGGCCGGGCGATTGGAGGCCAGGAACGAATTGATATCCACATCGCACATCGGCTGGGCGCTGTCATAACGGCAGTGACAATTCTTGTGGTCGGTTTTATGGCCTGGCGGGCCGGGGGCCGGTTGCGCGTTGCCGCTGGTGCCGTGTTGCTGCTGGTAGTAGTGGAATTTTCGATTGGTGTCGCTGCCATTGCATCCGACCTGCCAATCAGCCTGGCTGTAGCGCACAACTGGATGGCTGGATTGCTATTGTTGGGGATACTGAAAATTGTGGCACTGAACCGCCCGGTACCCCCCCGCTGACCCGTGAGCGACCGGTGGCGTCGAGCACCGGCGCCAGTTGTTTACGGATCAATTGGTGACTGCTATCATCTGCGCCCAATGCATGAATACCATGGGAAAATCAATGAAATCTATTTTATTTGCCGCCTTAGTGCTTGTGTTTGCGAGCGTACAGACTTCCAATGCCATTGCCAGGGAACTGGCAGAGTTTCAGGCTGAGGCTGATCAATACTATGCCGCCGGCAATTACAAGAAGGCCTTTAAAGGCTATTTCAAACTGGCAAAAATTGGTGACCACTATTCCCAGTACTGGGTTGCGAATATGTACGCCAACGGCGAAGGCAAAAGGGCTGATCTCGAAAATGCCTACGCCTGGTCGGTACTGGCAGCAGAAAGCGGCAGGCAAAAACTGGTGCGCAACAGCGAAGAATTATTCAGCCGCAATGTTGACAAAGACGGTGCCCGGAAGAAGGCTGAAAAGCTGAAGCGTAAATATGGAAAACAGGCGCTCGAGGAGAAGGCGAAGTTAATTGCCAAACGGGATGCGGGCCGCAGGGCAGGTTCCTGCACCGGTTCGCGCCTGACATGCAGAGGCACCTACGGGTATGATGCGCCACTTTCCCAGGGGATCGGATCGGGGCCTATTCTCGGTTCGGGTGAGCGCTGAGCAGGGGTTTTCAGTCAGGGTTTGATATCCCGCATGACGGCGATCCGCTGCCCGATCATTAAGGATATCTCCCCGATAAGTGTTCCCAGCGCAGCGCCGACGATCCCCAAAAAAGGTATGAGCAGCACTTTTGCCAGCAGGTGTACTACGGCCGAAATACCAGACAGCTTTAAGTCTGTGGTTGGCATTTTTTTCGCAAGCAATACCTGGCGGTAGTGCCTGGCGACAATATTGGCAATAATGGCCAGGCTCAATATTCTCAGCACATCCGCCGCGCCCGCGTAAGCAACACCAAACAGCAGGTTAATGAGCAAATCCGCAATTAACCAGACCACTATTACTGCGCCTGCCACTATCGGCAACACCCGTAAGAATGATTGTCGTAGCTCCGTTGCGATCAATCTGTTCGAAGTTGATATCTCGGCAATACGGGGCAGTAAGATCACAAAGTACGCACCCGCCAATGACATCATGAACAGAAAAAGCTTGTAGGCTGCTGAATATATTCCAACATCCGAATAGGTGGACATCAGGCCGAGAATAACCAGGTCGGACGCCAGCGCGATTGTGCGCACGAACTGCGTCAGACCAATGGGCGCACTTTCGCGAAGAATTGCCAGCATGGCACCAGGGCCAGACAGGGCTTTTACACCGCTGACATAACGCCTGATACTCAACATCAAGCCAACAGCAACCATGACTTCAGCGGCGATCAACGCGATGGGTGCCATGTATAGTTCAGAATTGAACAGCAGGAGAAGATAGAGCAGGCCCAGGTATAAAAATTGCAGCATCACGTTGCTGGCGGCAACAGCATGGGTTTTATGGACGGCCTGGGGCACCCACAACAATAAGATGGCATTGCTGAAAAGTGTGATGCCAAACAGCAGAATCAGGTGTCTCGACTCGTACAGTTTCGGGACATAGTAAGCACTGGCCACCAATCCTGCTAAAACGACAATGCTTAACAGCAAGCGTATGGAAATGACAGCAGGTATCATTTGTTCCAGGCTGTTTTGACCCACGGCCACTGCCCGAACAGCATAAAGGCTCGTTCCACAGTTTGAGATCACCATCGCATATGATACCAATGTTGCGGCCAGCGAAATTATGCCAAAACCAGTGGGGCCGAATTGGCGGGCGAGGAGTGCGGCCACAAAAAAGCCGAACACGGCAGCAAGAAAATTTGCGCCGGCTAAAGTAAGGTATCTGCCAAAAATAGAATCTCCCCCACGGTGGTTCACCTCGCGAGACTCTTCGTGTTCCTGTTGCGCGGCTTTTCCGGGTCGGGTAGAGGGAGAACCTCAACCGGCATGCCGGATTGGTCCAGCATGGGGGGAATACGTTGATCCTGAGGTAGCCGGGCCGGTGGCTTCCACACTTTTGCACCCACCATGGCCCGGCCTAAACTTAACGGATTAAACACGATGCTGGGCCACATAAACACCTCCGTAGTGCAGTGGCACGCCTTGTTTGCTATTGATTTTCTCAGGGTCCTGGCCGCTTCCGAATTCCAGATCTCCGGAAACGAATTATCGCGCAGGTTGCCAACCGGTTTGTGGATTTCACACAAGCCTACATCACCATTGGCATAAATCACCGCGCTCATGCGTCCCGCACTGCATGCCACCACCTGGCGTCCCTGTTTCAGGGTTTCAGTTTTGGCCCATTGCAGCATTGGCTCAACAATGGAGCCATAGCGGCCTTCCTCCCGCGGTGACCATAAACCCTGAATATAGTCATACAACGTGTTGTACGCCTCCAGCAGAGGTGTGGCCAATTGAGGGTTTTTCCTGTCCCCCCTGATAATAGCCAGGTTGTGGTGGTCCATGGCGGGGCATCTGTGATAAAGATACCGCGAAAGATTCTTTATCTCATCCATGTTCACGTGTGTGGCGGTAGAGATGCAATGTATTCTGAGGCGTGGATCACGTGCTTGTATTTCCGCGAGTGCCTCGTACGTCTCCATGGCCTTTTTAAAGGCGTTTTTGCTAACCCGGAAGGCATCGTGGAATTCAGGCATGCCGTCCAGCGACAGTTCAGTCACGAAGAGGTCCAGCTCCTTGTTTTTCAGAAGTTTATTAACGGCCTTGACCGTTCTTTGGGTAAAGTAACCATTGGTGGGAACATAGATCTGCCGAACATGATTTTGCTCTATAAACTTTGTACAGATTTCGGCAAAGTCCACCCGCAGGAAGGGTTCTCCACCGGACAGATTCAGATTCTCTATCGTCCCCAAAGAATCTGACAAGGCGAAAATTTCCTCTTTGCTCAGGTCATTTTTTTTGTTCAGACTGGTCCAGTAAAAACAGTGTTCACACTTCATATTACAAATTGAGTTTATGAAAAAAACAAGAAATGGAGGACTTGGTTTGGGGGCGAAATGATTGACCGTGAGCCTTGCGTGGCGTATTAGTCTTTGCAGTGAATTCATTTTATTGATTCTTCATGGGCAAATTTAGTATACAGCCAACGCACGTTAGTGAGGATGCCAGGTATTAGCCCCACTTCTCAATACTGTCACCGGGGCCGGCCAGATAGCCAACAAATTCGCCCAGTGACCAACAACTGTGGAAAATGATGATCCAGGGCAAAGCCTTGAGCAGTGGTAACTCTGTCCGCCGTCTTGAGATGACCTGCCGCAACGTTCTCACAGACTTGATAATTGGCAATATCATTGCTAAAAGCCCGTAGCATATCCTCTTGGCGCCGTAGTGGCTTCCAAATCGCTGTCCGGCGTACGCGCGCCCGTGGTGAAACGGGATGGAGGTGCAATTTTCCAGGTTCCAGGTATTGTTGTTGCTGGTTACCATGCCTTCAGCAGCGTACAACTCAATACCGGATTTTCTCCAGTTCTCGTGGATGAAAACCTCGTAAAAGCCCTGCTGGATGGATTCAATGTCCAGTGCTTCCGATTTGTAGGACACATTATTCCCGGGTAAGGCTGCTACACAACCGGAAAAAGGTAAAAGAAAGCGGGCAAATTCGCAATAGAAAACACCCCAGTCGAGTCCTCGCGTATAAGGACCGGGTTCTATGGCTCCGCCGACGGCGGGGTAATCAGACTGATGGGCTGACAAAAGTGACCGTGACCAATGCGGACCGACAATACAATCGTCCTCCAGCAGGGCAATCAGACCCGCCCCGGATTGCATGATACCCAGGCTTCTCATTGCTGGCACCGTTTCAGTGGCGGGCACTTGATGCCAGTAGATTCGGCCTGTTTCCTCATGGACTTCCGGTACCTGCCCCCGCTTCAGCTTGCTTATTACGTGAACCTCCATCTCCTGAAAGTCAGGTTGGGTTATTAACGCAGACAGGCAATCACTCAGCAGCGCTGCCCCATTAAACGAAACCACCACAACGGACAGGGCCAGTGTTGCTTCGCTGGCAGGTTCGTGCTTACTCATCAGTAATAGAGCTTCGTGCAAGATTT
>QIKV01000085.1 GCA_003233115.1 Oceanospirillales bacterium | reverse complement strand
CCTGGAAGGGCTGTTAACCCTTGCTGGTTTTCAAGACCAGTGCATTCAACCGCTCTGCCACCTCTCCGGATAATGTGGCCGATAAATTGTACTGATTCAGGACGCGCAAGAATACCGAAAAACAGCCCGTTTCACCACCCCTGTCAACAGGCATATGACAGTTCAGGTAAAATTGAGTAGAGTAACCACCAGATAATTTAATCGCACAGACAAGCTGCCATTGAACTAGTGGAAAAATCCCTTATCTAAAGTATATGCAACACAGACCATTTGGAGCTAAGACCTGACTATGAATCAGACACAATACAGAACCAGCGCTATTTCACAGCCCGTCTCGGCTGTTGCCATGAACAAGGTATTGCGTAATACCTACGCTTTACTGTCCATGACACTACTGTTTTCAGCCATCATGGCCGGTGTCTCAATGGCACTGAACTGGCCGTATCCGGGTCCGATTATCGTGCTGGTCGGTTATTTTGGCCTGCTGTTCGTTACCACCAAGCTGCGTAACAGTGCCTGGGGCATCCTGGCTGTGTTCGCCTTGACCGGGTTCATGGGTGTTACGCTGGGGCCGATCATCAATATGTATCTTTATCGTTTTGGTAACGGCTACGAAATTGTCATGATGGCGCTTGGTGGCACCGGGGTCATATTCCTGGCCATGTCAGGCCTGGCCTTGACCAGCAAGCGGGATTACTCGTTCATGGGTAAATTCCTCGGCATCGGCATCCTGGTCGCTTTCCTCGCGGGCGTGGGTAACCTGTTCTTCCACTTACCCGCACTTGGATTGGCGGTTTCCAGTATGTTCGTCCTGTTGATGGCCGGTCTGATCCTGTACCAGACCCAGCAAATCCTCAAGGGCGGTGAGACCAATTACATCATGGCCACCGTCACGCTGTTTGTCAGCATACTCAACCTGTTTATGAGCCTGCTCAATATCCTCGGTTTTGGGTTCGGCAGAGACTGACCGGTAAGCCAGCGGTGGACATGAATGTCCACCCTACGGTTGGGCTTCGGTGGACATGAATGTCCACCCTACGGTTTTGGGTTTCGGTGGACGTGAATGTCCGCCCTACGAATTGATTGCTGTCTGCCCGCCCATATAGGGCTGTAGCACCTTTGGGATACGGATGGAGCCATCGCGTTGCTGGTAGTTTTCCAGTACTGCAATCAGGGTCCGGCCAACAGCCAGTCCGGAACCATTGAGTGTATGCAGCAACTCGGGCTTGCCGGTATCCGGGTTTCGCACCCGCGCCTGCATCCGCCGGGCCTGAAAGTCGCCACAGTTGCTACAGGATGAAATTTCGCGATAGGTAGCCTGGCCCGGTAACCAGACTTCGATGTCATAGGTTTTGCAGGCTGAGAAGCCCATGTCGCCGGTACATAAAACGATGGTCCGGTACGGCAACTCCAGCAATTGCAGAATGCGCTCGGCATTGCCTGTCAACTCTTCATGCCCTGCTGCGGAATCTTCCGCGCGGACGATGTGCACCAGTTCTACTTTTTCGAACTGGTGCTGGCGGATCATGCCACGGGTATCCTTTCCGGCTGAACCGGCTTCACGCCGGAAGCAGGGTGTTTGCGCCACATACTTTAGCGGTATAGCATCGGCGGCAAATATCTGGTTGGCAGCGAGGTTGGTGACCGGTACTTCGGCAGTCGGCACCAAATAACGCGGTGGTTCATCCGTGGTGGCAAACGCGTCGTCGGCAAATTTGGGCAACTGGCCAGTACCCTGCATGGTCTCAGCTTTGACCAGGTAAGGCACGTACACTTCCATGTAGCCGTGTTCCTGTGTGTGTGTATCCAGCATGAATTGCGCCAAAGCACGGTGCATACGGGCCATGGACGCTTTCAGCAGGGTAAAACGTGCACCGGCAAGTCTGGCTGCAGCCTCGGCGTCCATCATCTGGTGGAGTTCGCCCAGTTCCACATGATCCCGGGGCTGGAAATCGAATGCGGGCACCTCGCCCCAGGTTCGCAACTCGAGGTTATCGGTTTCATCGGTGCCGACCGGCACGTCAGGACTGGCGATATTCGGCATATCCAGCAACCAGGCTGCCAGTTGCTCACGTACCGTCTTGAATTGTGATTCGACCTGTGCCAGTTTTGAGCCCAGTTGCGCCACCGCGTCAAGCAACGGCTGGATGTCCTCACCCTGCGCCTTGGCCCGGCCGATGGACCGGGCGCTCGTGTTGCGCTCGTTTTGCAGTGCTTCCACATCCATTTGCAGGGTCTTGCGGCGGGCTTCGAGTGCCTGGTAAGCATCAATATCGAGCGTGTACCCCCGCAGCTTCAGTGCGGCTGCCGTTGCATCGATATCATTTCTGAGAGTAAGTGGGTCAAGCATGGGTCAATATTTCATTCAGGATATGGCGGCTATTTGGACCAGGCGGCATTGTAACGCCTGCCAGCGTGATTCTACAGCGCCGCAGGGTACTTTCATGGCTGTTCTACAGATCCTGGCGGTTCAGTCACCTGTCCAATCACGTCCACGCCTGCCGGTGGTGTAAAACTGAATAGCTGCGGGTCTATCACCGCATTCCTGATAACATTGCTGAAGCGGATCTCAGTTCGCAGGCCGAAGGCGTCTTCCAGAACCATCATGCGGATGCCGCTGGCGTCCAGGCCGATCAGGATGCGCTCAAACGCTGACTCGCTGGCACGACTTTTCAGCTCCAGCAAGTTCATGTCTTCAAAATCACCCAGTTCCGTAACCGTGAATTGCCGGTCAAGCTGGTTGACATCAGTCAATATCAGTAAGGGGGCATCTGCGACGCGGTCTGATTGTGGCTTGATAGTGACCTGTGCAAGTGCTTCGTCATAAATCCAGACATTGCGCCCGTCAGCTACGATGGTCTCGGGAAAGTCGCCCGCGTAAACCCAGCGCAGCTTGTCCGGTCTTTGCAGCCAGGCATTGCCGCTGGTTTCATCCTGGATACTACCGTCCTGTGATTTTACCACCTGGGTAAATTCGAGTTGTAAGCTCTTCAACCCGGTACTGAAGGCTTCCAACTCACTGCGTGCAGGACCGGAAGTACTTGAAAAAGCAGCCGGAGACGACAGGGCCAGCGCCAGGATAAGTAGTGTTTTCAATAGTAATTCTTGCTTGTGCACTTTTATCATACCCAATCTCATTGGCTCTAATTTTTTGGCGGTGGCGGTGCCAGCACTTCTCGCTGGCCATTATGTTCGGGCCGGGATACGACGCCACTGGCCTCCATTTCTTCGACCAGGCGGGCGGCCCGGTTGTAGCCCACCCGCAGGTGCCGCTGCACGCTGGAAATCGAGGCACGCCTGGACTCAGTCACCCAGGCAACTGCCTGGTCATAAAGTTCATCCTGGTCAGCCGGCGTTTCAGTCGGAATGCCGGCGGCGTTGATGGTCATGCCATTGGTCGTCATTTGCGTTTCTTCCAGGATCTCATCGACATAGTTCGGCTCAGCAAGTGAACGCAGGTAGTCAACCACTGCATGGACTTCATGGTCGTCCACAAATGCCCCGTGTACACGTTCGGGAATGGCGGTGCCGGGCGGCATGTACAGCATGTCGCCATGACCCAGCAACTGCTCGGCGCCCATTTGGTCCAGGATGGTGCGGGAATCAACGCGGGAAGAAACCTGAAAGGCTATGCGGGTCGGAATATTCGCCTTGATCAGACCGGTAATGACATCCACGGAAGGCCTTTGTGTAGCCAGTATCAGATGGATGCCGGAAGCACGGGCTTTTTGCGCCAGACGGGCGATCAGCTCATCAATTTTCTTGCCAAGGATCATCATCATATCAGCAAGTTCATCAACGATGACAACGATATACGGTAAGTGCTCAAGGTCGGGCACCAGCATGTCGGGATTCATTTCATCCACTACAAACAGCGGATCCTTCAAGGGCGTACCAGCTTTGCTGGCATCGCGCACTTTTTTGTTAAATCCGGCTAGATTACGCACCCCCAATGCAGACATCAGCCGGTACCTGCGTTCAATTTCCGCAACACACCAGCGCAATGCATTGGCCGCTTCTTTCATATCAGTCACAACCGGTGCCAGCAAGTGCGGGATGTCGGCATAGATCGATAACTCCAGCATTTTTGGATCCACCATGACCAGCCTGACATTCTCCGGTCCGGTTTTGTACAGCAAGCTGAGTATCATTGCGTTCAACGCAACTGACTTGCCGGAACCGGTGGTTCCTGCAACCAGCAAATGGGGCATTTTCGCAAGATCCGCCACGATCGGTCGCCCGGAAATACTCTTGCCCAGCGCCAGCGTTAACGGCGAACTGGAATTGTCATAGACCTCGGAACGCAGTATTTCCGAGAGAAATACCATATGCCGGTTGGTATTGGGTATTTCCAGGCCAATGGTGGATTTGCCCGGAATGACTTCCACCACCCGCACGGACACAATGCTGAGTCCACGCGCAAGATCCTTGGCCAGGTTCATAATCTGGGCAGACTTCACACCGGGCGCAGGCTGTAGTTCGAAGCGGGTGATCACCGGGCCGGGGTGTACGGCCACCACGTCCACCTGTACGCCAAAATCCGCCAATTTCAATTCGACCTGCCTGGACAGCGCCTTCAGCGCATCTTTGCTATACCCGGGTGGCTGGTCGTGAGGTTCATCCAGCATATCCAGCGGTGGCAGTGAATCGGCCGGCATACTTTTGAACAGAGGCCGTTGTTTTTCCCGCGTAACCCGCTTGCTGGACCGCCCTTTCGGCATGTTGATCTGCGGCTCAATCCTGGGTGCTTTTTTACCTTTTTGCCTGGCTGAATCCGTTCTGCGAACCTGGTCGCGCCTGGCCCGCGCCCGGCGGCCTGCAAACCAGTCGCGCAGGTTGATGATGCTGGCAATCAGCGAGTCAAAGAGGCCCAGCGTGATATAACCTGTCACGTCCATCACCCAGAACCAGGAGAGCCCGGTAAACAGGGTGACGCCCACCAGCAGCATGGACAACAGGAACAGGGTTGCACCGAGCATGCCGGTTAGTTCCAACAGGGGTGAGGCAATGACTGCCCCGATTACGCCACCACCGCCAGTGGGCATGCTACCGGCAGCAGGCATTAAATGCATATCGCTCAGGCCGGTTGAAGAAAGCAGGAACAGCACCAGGCCGGTCACCACGGCGAGCGCTTCCACAACACCATTTTCAGGCCCTATGGACTCATCGCGCCACAAGCGCCAGCCACCGTAAACCACAATGACCGGCAGCAGGTAAGCGATGTAACCAGTCAGGAACAGAAAGAAATTTGCGAGCCATGCACCCAGTATGCGACCCGCGTTATGCACCTGCTCTGAATTGGTTGTATTAAATGGCCCTGGATCAGTCGGGTCGTAGGTAAAAAGACAGGCAACCAGATAGACGGCAACCAGCATGGAGAGCAGGAAACCGCTTTCCCTCAGATGTTGTGACAGCCGGGAAGCTTTACCGGTGTCCCTGACGGTCGTCTTTCGCGCTTGCGGCAATGTTATATACCTTATAAGGTTTGTTTTTTAAGTGTTTATATTTAAAGTTAAATATATCATATTTCCTGAGAAATATTAGCCCATTTATCAAACAATTCAAGCCATCATGCCACAATCACTTATAAAACATCCGACAAGTCATATTTACGGGGTGGATGATCAGTTAACATACAGCCTGGCAAATCCCTGTCGTTTTGATGGAGCAATTATACATGAGCGATGTTAAACACCACCGTTTGCTGATTGTCGGTTCGGGACCTGCCGGGTACACCGCCGCCATTTACGCCGCCAGGGCAAACCTGAAACCTACCGTTATCACCGGTATCCAGCAAGGTGGTCAGCTCACCATGACCACCGAGGTGGACAACTGGCCTGGTGATGTCGAGGGTTTGCAGGGCCCTGAGTTGATGCAGCGCATGCTGGCCCATGCCGAACGGTTCGAAACGGAAATCATTTTTGACCATATTCACACGGTCAACCTCGAGCAGCACCCCTTCATACTGGAAGGCGATTCGGGCAGGTATAGCTGTGATACTTTGGTCATTGCCACCGGTGCCAGTGCGCAATACCTGGGGCTACCTTCAGAGAAGGCTTTCATGGGCCAGGGTGTGTCCGCCTGCGCGACCTGCGATGGTTTTTTCTATCGTGACCGCAAGGTTGCCGTGATTGGCGGCGGCAATACTGCGGTTGAGGAGGCACTTTACCTCTCCAACCTGGCCTCAGAAGTTGTCGTTGTGCACCGCCGGGATGCGTTGCGGGCAGAAAAAATGTTGCAGGATCGGCTGTTTGAAAAAGCACGTCACGGCAATGTTTCCTTCATGTGGGATCACGTGGTTGAGGAAATACTTGGCGGCGACACCGGCGTCAACGGCCTGCGCCTTAAACATGTAAAAAGCGGCGCACTGACGCAGGTTGATGCCGAGGGCGTTTTCATCGCCATTGGCCATCACCCCAATACTGAAATTTTCCAGGGTCAACTGGATATGCAAGACGGCTACATCAGCATCCGCAGCGGTACCGGGGGCCTCGCCACGATGACCAGTGTCCCCGGCGTGTTTGCTGCCGGCGACGTGACAGATCACGTCTACCGCCAGGCAGTGACTTCCGCCGGTTTTGGTTGCATGGCGGCACTGGATGCCGAGCGCTGGCTGGAAGAAGCAAGCGATACATCCCTGTAAAATTGAAATGCTGTGATTCCGCTACTCTCACCGGATCCGGAATCACCCTTCCCTGCCACCGAACGGGCACTTGAACACCCCCCAGGACTGCTTGCGGCCGGTGGAGACCTGTCCGTGACCCGTCTGGTCAATGCCTATCGTCGCGGTATATTTCCCTGGTACAGCGAAGGCGAACCGATTTTATGGTGGTCACCGGCGCCCCGCTGTGTCCTCTACCCGGAGCACGTGCATATTTCGCGGCGGTTACGGCGCCGCTATAACCGGGGTGAATTTACGCTCAGTGCTGACCGGGCGTTCGCACAGGTCATTGAGGCTTGCGCACAGGCAAGGCGGGACGGAAAAGGCACATGGATCACAGCGCAGATGCGTACAGCGTACATTCGCCTGCACCAGGCCGGTATCGCACATTCACTGGAAGTCTGGCGCAAGGATGAACTTGCCGGTGGCATTTATGGACTGGCACTCGGCCCGGTATTTTTTGGCGAGTCCATGTTCAGCCGGGTCACCGATGCCAGCAAAGTTGCGCTGGTGGCCCTGTGCCGGCAATTGAGCCAATGGCGGTTCACGTTACTGGATTGCCAGGTCAGCAACCCGCACCTGCTCAGCATGGGCGCAGAGGAAATTCCCCGTGCGAAATTCCAGCGCCACCTGCGCGAAACCAGCGCACCTGATCACTGGCGGCAGGATTTCATCGCCGCACCGCGCTGGTAGTGACTCAGTTGCGGGGCGGGGCAAAATCAGAAGCGGGTAGCGACTCGGCCAACCGTTTCAGATTTGCCAGGCCCTGCTCATACTCAGTGCCAATCCAGCGGTCGAACAGCAGGCCAAAATAGCGTGCCAGGAAGCCGTCGAATAAATCCAGGCCCTCGGTCAGATCGGAATCAAACGACCAGGTAATCCGGGTTGCACCACCCACGGGCTGAAAAGTAAAGCGGGTGTCTGCACTACCCTGGGAATCAAGATCCAGCCGTATATCTATCTGTTCATAGGGTTTGCTGGCAATGATTTCCTGCCAACCGCTACCGACCAGGTGTGGCTCGCCCGTCCAGCTCAAACGCGCCCCGACACCCGTATCCGGACCGGAAATTACATACTCGGCATTGGGATCCCGTGCGAGCCATGGAGACCATTGTTTAAAATACCGGTAATCATCAATAATCGTAAACAATACCCGTGCCGGGCGCTCGACCGTGATGCTGCGTTCTACATGTACCTGGGTGGGCAGCATGTACCCGATTACTACCAACACCACGAACAGCAGCAGCGCACCAAAACTGATTCTCTTAAACATCATCATTGTCCTTGCTATTGGGAGATTCTTCGGTCGGAAACCAGTCCGGCACACTGTCATCATCTTCCCACTCATAACGCTTGACCGGCATCACATCCCAGCGGCGGTAAACAATGGCCAGCACGACACCCAGAATAGCGCCGCTCAGATGCAGTTCCCATGACATGTTCGGACGTATCGGCAGCACGCCCCAGATCATTGAGCCATACAGGAACCACACCAGCACCGAGACCGCCACGGAGCGCATCTCCAGGCGCAAAATTCCGCTGATAAACACAAACGCCAATAGCCCATAGATAAAGCCGCTGGCGCCAAAATGCAAACTGGGCCGGCCGATGAACCAGGCCAGCAAGCCCGAGCCAATCCAGATGATCGGTATGACCCGGACGGATGACCGTGGGTACAGGTACAGGATGGTTGTCATGCTGACGATCAGGGGTGCAGTATTGGAGAACAGGTGCTCAACGCCGGCATGCAACAGCGGTGCCGTTAACAACCCGATCAGGCCCGTGAGATGCCGGGGGCGCAGGCCAAAACGTACCAACTCCAGACCAAAGAGGCCGTCAACAAAAAGGATTAACCACAATAAACCGGTCAGGGCCAGGGCAATCTTCAACGCCAGCCTGAAATTACGCTGCGCCCTGCCGGATTCGATGAACCTGGGGTCCGGCTTGCCGAGATGCATGGTTTAGCGGAGATCCGCTGGCAGGGCGGAGGCGATGACTTCCCGCGTCCGGTTCATCAATGTCAACACATCCTGGGTTTCCCGGCCGTCCACCTCGATGGCCGGGTGTATTATCAGGCGTGCCCTGCCGGGAAAAATCAGCATGGATTTTGGCTTCTGGATGTCACGCGTACCGACGATTGTAAGCGGTAGTATCGGCAAGCCCTGCGAGACTGCCATGCGAAAAGCGCCTTTTTTGAAAGGCTTGAGTTTTCCATCCAGACTACGCGACCCTTCGGCAAAAAACAGAATACCCACCCCGTCACCGACCCTTTCGAGGGCTTCATTGACGGCCTTGCGAGCCTGTTCAGGGTTGCCGCGCTCAACAAATATGTGCCCCGCTTTCTCACAGCCGATGCCCACACCCGGCAGTTTGCGCAATTCTGCTTTCACAACCCATTTCAGATCGAGATCCAGCCATCCGTACACCAGAAAGATGTCGTACTGGCTCTGGTGGTTGCACACCACAACATAGGTTCTACCCGGATCTGCGTGCTGCGCACCCTCCACAGTCACCAGCATCGGTGTCAGCCAGGCAATGACCCGGCCCCATTTTGCGGCGACATAGCGACTGGCGGCGCGGGGACTCCAGACAACGGCGACCAGCATGGTCAACCAGCCTGCAACCAGCGTTAAAAGTAATCCTAAGGGGATGACTATTAGCCAGGCGTAGACCTGGTATAACCAGAAAGCGAGGCGCTTCATTCAGGTAAAAATCCGTTCACAATGACCTCAGACTAACGATAGCTTTGCCAGGTTGCAAATACGGCCCATGCCGGCCCCTTGCGCGTACCAAAAAAGGGGGTGCCCGGCAGGCACCCCCCCATATCTAAAACAACCGACAGGTAATCAGTCAGGCAGCTTTTTCTTCTTTCTCCACGTCGAGAAGACGTGCCTTCGGTTTGCCGATCGTGATGGTGCGCGGTTTCATCGCTTCAGGAAGTTCACGCTCCAGGTCAATGTGCAGCAGGCCGTTCTCCAGGCTTGCATTAACCACTTTGACATGTTCAGCCAGGTTGAAGCGGCGCTCAAAAGAACGTGTGGCGATACCACGGTGGAGGTACTCACCGTTGTCTTCCACTTGGTCCTCGCGCTCACCGGTGACGATCAGACGGTTCTGTTCGGTGATGATGTTCAGATCTTTGTCTGCAAAGCCGGCGACCGCCATGGTAATTTGGTAGTGGTCCTCGCTCGTAGAACGGATGTTGTACGGCGGGTAGCTGTTACCCTGTTCCTGCTGTGAAGCAGTGCTCAACAAAGACGCGAGACGGTCGAAACCAACTGAGGTTCTGTAAAGGGGTGAAAAATCAAAAGTAGTCATATCCGTATTCTCCTTTAGAAGCAATTCGGTCAAAAAACCTTCCGCCAAACGGCCGGAAGTTACCTGTGGCCCCCGCAGGCTGCCACGTTAAATAAATGGGGTTTCCCCGCCATGGTTTCAAGCTGTCGCGTAGTTGATCCTGAGCACTTCAAAGTCGGCTTGACATTCCGGTAGTTTGACTTCGACGCGGTCACCGACGGATTTACCCAGCAAAGCCAGTGCGACGGGAGAATCAATGGAAATAAAGCCCTGCTTTGCATCGGTTTCATCGACGCCGACAATGCGGTAGGTCACGGCATCGCCATCCGGACCCTGCAATGTAATCCAGGCCCCGAAGCGAATGACAGAAACATCCGTGGGCGGGCGGTCCACAATTTTCATGATGTCCACACGCTTGCTCAGGTAGCGCAAACGCCGGTCAATCTCCGCCAGTTGCTTTTTGCGGTAGATATATTCTGCATTTTCCGACCGGTCACCTTCTGCGGCGGCGTCTGCGAGGGCCCTGACAACTTCCGGTCGTAAGCTTTTCCACAAGTAGCGTAATTCTTCCCGCAGTCTTTGCGCACCCGCGGGCGTGATGTAGGGACTGCCAGGCTTGGCAGCGGGTCGCCATCTACCCATTTTTACGCCATCCTTCAAGTATATGACTGCCCAACTTTCGACACCTGCAACAAACTTCATGAGGGTATATAGTACCCACCTTTCCACCTGCTCCAGCAAGGAATTTAGGTAATGAATTACAAGATAACCATTTCACTGGCTGCTGCTGTTGCGCTCTTCGGGTGCCAACAGGAGTCAGAAACCTCCACAGTTGCACAGGCTGCGAAGGCTTCGCCAGCAACGGTCGCCGTCGAACCGGCAAGCGCACCCGTCAGCGGCATCGACAAAAGTGATTTCGACACATCGGTGCGTCCACAAGACGACCTGTTTGACTACGTCAGCGGTACCTGGCTGGTCAATACCGAAATACCGGCAGACAAGGCGCGCTGGGGTACCTTCGACGCGCTGCGTGCCCAGTCCCAGCGGGATATCCGTAATCTGGTTGAGGAAGTCAGTGCCGCAGACAATGTTCAGGATGGCTCTCCCACACAAAAGATCCGTGATTTTTACAACGCCTTTATGGATACCCAGGGTGCCACGGCACTGGGTACAGATGCGATCCGGACCGATCTGGCCAACATCGCAGCGAGCGGCTCACTGGATGATATCTACCGGCTGTTCGGCTCACTGGCTGTTTATGGCGTGACCATGCCCTTCCACGGCTCTATTTTCTCTGACCTGAAAGACCCGGACACCAATGTTGTCTACCTGGGGCAGTCAGGCTTGACCTTGCCGGATCGGGACTACTATCTGAAGGACGGTGAGCAGTTTGTTAAAGGCCGCCAGTTGTACCTTGACTATGTAAACAGCCTGTTTACGCAGGCCGGTATCGAAAACGGCGCTGACCGTGCCAAGCGTCTGCTGGCGCTGGAAACCCGCCTGGCTAAGGTCCAGTGGACCAAAGAGGAGAACCGTGATCCGGTCAAACGCTATAATCCCAAAACACTGGCTGAACTCAAGGAGATGGCGCCAAAAATCAACTGGGACACTACCTTTGAGGCAGCAAATATCCCGGCCCGGGATCGCTATATTGTTTCCCAGCCCAGTTACTTCGAAGCGGCCGATGACATCATTGCCGACACCGACCTGTCCACCTGGAAGGATTACCTGACGTTTCAGACACTGAGCAATTTTGCACCGGTCCTGGGTGATGATTACTTTAAGCTGTGGTTCACTTTTTACCGCCAGGGCCTGTCGGGCGTCGCTGAACCCCGCCCGCAATGGAAGCGCGCTGTAAACTCCCTCAACCGCAGCATGGGCGAACTGCTGGGCCAGTTGTACGTTGAACGATATTTCAAACCCGAAGCCAAGGCACGCATGGATCTCATGATCAAGAACCTGATCAATGCCTATAAAAAATCCATTACCAATCTGGACTGGATGAGCGAGGAAACCAAGCGGCAGGCTTTGGTGAAACTATCCAAGTTCAACCCTAAGATCGGTTACCCGGATCACTGGCGGGATTATTCAAAGATGAAGATTACCCAAGGCAACCTGGTGGGTAACATCAAGAGCGCGGCTGAGTTTGAGTATAACCGGGAGCTGGACAAGCTGGACAAGCCGGTGGATAAAAGTGAATGGTTCATGAACCCACAGACCGTCAATGCCTATTACAACCCGGCCTGGAATGAAATTGTATTTCCCGCTTCGATCCTGCAACCGCCATTCTTCAACGTGAATGCGGATGACGCCGTCAACTACGGCGGTATCGGTGCTGTGATCGGGCACGAGATCGGCCATGGATTCGACGACTCCGGGCGCAAATTCGACGGCGACGGCAACCTGAAGGACTGGTGGACGGCAGAAGACGCCAAGCAATTTAACGAGCGCAAGAACGCGTTGGCTGCACAGTACGATGGTTATGAAGTGATTGACGGCCTGACCATCAACGGCCAGTTCACCTCCGGCGAAAATATCGGTGACCTCGGCGGCCTGAGCATCGCGTACCTGGCCTACAAGATGTCACTCAATGGCAAACAAGCACCAGTGATCGACGGCTGGACCGGTGATCAACGCTTTTTCCTGGGTTGGGCACAGGTCTGGCGCTCCAAGTCGCGTGACACAGAAACCAAGCGCCGTCTGACCGTTGATCCGCATTCCCCGGCCAAATTCAGGGCCAACGGGGCAGCGGTCAATGTACCGGCCTTCTATGCAGCTTTTGATGTTAAAGAAGGCGACGGTATGTATTTACCGCCTGAGAAACGGGTCAAGATCTGGTAGAAAAAGATTAACTTCCAGTACCAAAAAACGGCCGCAAATGCGGCCGTTTTGGCATCCGTCTTTGCGTGTCTGCGCTATATTGAAAGTATCATGCAATCCGCTGCGACTATTTTGTTCACCGTGACGTCTTATTAAACGATGACGGGATCAGGTTTCGATATTCACCTTGATGAGGTGACACTGGCTGGCGCCAAGCGCGGCGACGTGCGTGCCTGCGAAAAGATTTACCGTAGTTATCATGCCGCCGCTTTCACCCTGGCCGTCAGGATCTGCAACTGCAGGGAACTGGCGAAAGAAGTGACCCAGGAAGCTTTTATGACCGCCTTCAGGCGCATGCCACAATTCAGGGGCGAAGCGCCCTTCTGGGGTTGGCTGAGGCGGGTGGTCATCAATCACGCCATCAGTGCATTGCGCAAGTTGCCCCGCCACGCTGCGGTTGAACTTGAGGACTACATGGCAAGCACGGAGGGTGGCCAGGAAGGATTGGGTCGCGCCATGGATTTGTCGCAGGCGCTGGCGCAATTGGATGACCATGATCGCCTGGTGCTCTGGCTGCACGATGTAGAGGGTTATAAGCACCGTGAAATTGCCCGGTTTGCCGGTAAAACAGAAAGTTATTCCAAGACCCGCCTGAAGCGGGCCCGCGCCCGGCTCAGGATACTGATTGCCCACGATGAGCAACGGGCTGAGCGCAAGGTAAAGCCGGCTACAAGCCGGAACATGACACGCAACGCACTGGCGTAGAGAGATCGATATGTCTAGCAATGATCAACACAAACAGAATTCAGACGACCCACTGGGCTTACGTAAACTCGCAGCGATCGAGCCTGGCTACGACGGCTGGGGCAAGCTTGAAGCTGCACTGCTGGCGCGCACGGACAGCAAACTTAAATGGCGGCGCGCCGGTGGTTGGCTGGCGCTTGCTGCCAGCCTTGTGCTGGCCGTCACGCTGGTCGTGCACCGCAGCGAAAATACAACACTTGATGCCGGCGGAGGCAGTATCGCTGCCAGCGATTCAAAAAATATTAGCGCCTTGATCGACCTGTCACAGAATATGGAGAAGCAGGTGGCACACTGGCGCCGGGAAACCGGTTCAATGCCGGCTGAATCGGCCATTTACGTGGCCGAACTTGAGGATCTGATCGCGCAGGTCGATAACCAATTGAGCTTCACACCAGACTCTGTTGACCTGTGGGGGCAACGGGTCAACCTGCTGCTGGACCTGGCGCAGATTTACCAGCAGCAATGGCAAACTGACTATGGCCGTATGGCGGCACTTTGAATTTTTGACGTTAAGAGGTATTAAACGATGACCAAGTCCACCCTGATAACTTTACTGGGGCTGGCTGCCAGCATGGCTTTCAGCTCGCTATTGCTTGCGACGCCGTCCGCTGAGACCGCCAGCAGCACCAAAGATACTGAACTGCATACCAGGCTCGAAGCCGAATACAAGCAGGCACTCGACAGCGCAGACGAAAGCCGCGCCGTTGCGGCAGCGTCTGTGGAAAAAGCACGTGAACAACTGCACCTGGCTGCGGAGCAGCAGTACCGGGACAGGCCGGCCGGGGACAATGAATCAAGCAGTGAACAGCACGCCGAAATAGCTAAAATGCGTGAAGAATTAGACTATGCACATCGCCAACTACTCGAGTCCTCCCGCGAAATTGCGCGGGCCAAACGTGAACTTGCACGCGTAAAAATAGCAGGCGAAGCACCCAACTACGTATTCAGCAGCAAGGAACGGCCCGTACTCGGCGTCATCCTCGGCGACCGGACGGATGTTGGCATCCGGGTACTTGGTGTTTCTCCGGATGGCCCGGCTGAACGGGCCGGCGTGAAGGCGGGTGATATTGTCGTAGCCCTGGGTGGCCGTGTGCTGGCGGCCGTTGATGACACCGGTAATGCCCGCAATGGATTGAAAGTCGCACTCCAGGACATTAAAGCCGGCGAACCCGTCGTCGTTTCGGTCGAGCGCGGCAGCGATACACTGGATTTGACCGTCGTACCAGAATTGCGTGAACCACTGACCTGGCAATCCGTTATCCGTTTTCCGGCAGCGCCGACAGCCCCTGGTGCAGATGGCAATACCATCACCATTGAACGAACGATCGTACCGGAAATAGATACTGAGGCACTGGCCGAGCAAATTAAAAACATGCGCATTGAAATCGAAGAACGCCGTGCGCTGATGGAATCAGAAACAGATGCACCCCGAGCGGACGTCAATCGCTATGAGTTCCGCTTTGAAGACGGGTCCGGGATGGGGTCTTTCGCTTTGCACGACGCCTATGCCTGGTTTGGTATGCCATTGGCATCGGGCTTGCAGTTGGCGGCTATTGAGCCCGGTCTGGGCGCGTATTTCAAGACCGACCGCGGCGTGCTGGTGTTGAAAGCAAAAGAGGCTAACGACCTGTTGCTGAAAGCAGGTGACGTGATCCTCAGTGTGCGTGGCACCGAGGTCAACTCACCGGCAGACTTCATGCGCGCATTGCGGGAATTTGAGCCCGGGGATGAACTGGAAATGGACATCAAGCGCAAGCGCAGGAACAAAACCCTCACCCCCGTGATCGACGCGGCCCAGGTGCGGTTTTTTGCACCACGACCTGAAGGTCTGCACGAGATAACCGTTACGACCGATTCAGACTGAATCGCGACCAGCTATGCTGGTCCCTCCTACATTACGATTGTACCCGCAGGAGAGAGCGGCTATGCTGATCTTTCTGTCCCCTAAGAAATCAACATGTCCGCCAAACCTGACTCCATCAGATCGATTCTGTACGCTTTATTTGCCAACCTGTCGATCGCCATAGCCAAGGCCGCAGCGGCATTCTGGACTGGCTCCGGGGCCATGCTGGCAGAGGCAATTCACTCGCTGGCAGATAGCTGCAACCAGCTTTTACTGCTGTTTGGCATGAAGCAGTCCAGGAAGCCGCCGGATATAAATTATCCGCTGGGTTACGGCAAGAGCATTTATTTCTGGTCCTTTCTGGTTGCGGTAATCCTGTTTAGTCTCGGCGGCATGTTTTCAATGTACGAAGGCCTGCACAAATTTTATAACCCCGAGCCACTATCAAGCCCCATGATTGCCGTCGGTGTGCTGGTGTTTGCAATCATCGCTGAATCCATATCATTGTGGGGTTGCATGCATGCGGTCAACAAGGAACGCCGCGGCAGGTATTTGTCCATCTGGTTCCACGAAAGCCGAAGCAGCGAACTGCTGGTGGTGTTTGGTGAAGATGTTGCCGCCCTGCTCGGCCTTGGCGTGGCGTTGATCGCAATCGTTGCGGCAGCGGTTACCGGCAACCCTGTTTACGATGCGATCGGCACCGTGATGATTGGTGTCCTGCTGATCGTCATTGCAATCCTGCTGGCTATTGAAGTAAAAGCCCTTTTAATTGGCCAGGGTGTTGAGTTGCATATCCAGGAAGAAATGCAACATTTTTTGCAGCAACGGCCTGAAATCGACCAACTGTATAATGTCCTGACCATGCAAATGGGCCCGGATGCAATGGTGGCGATCAAGGTGCGCATGCACCAAACCGGTTCGGAAGCCGGTTTAATCAGGGCCATCAACCGGGTCGAGCATGATTTTCGCAGTGCATTTCCCATAACAAAATGGCTGTTTTTCGAACCGGATGACAGCGATGCCTGAAGCACGATGACGGCCCCAAAAGTCGGTTTTGTCAGCCTGGGTTGTCCCAAAGCGCTGGTGGACTCTGAGAGAATCCTGACTCAACTCCGTGCTGACGGCTATGAAATTGCGCCCAGCTATGCCGGCGCCGACGTGGTGGTGGTCAACACCTGCGGATTTATAGATAGCGCGCGGGCGGAATCACTGCACGCCATCGGCGAGGCGCTGCACGAAAATGGCCGGGTTATCGTCACCGGTTGCATGGGTGTAGATGAGGGTGAAATCCGCGCGGTTCACCCTGCCGTGCTTGCTGTCACCGGCCCTGCACAATACGCACAGGTTATCAGCGCGATCCACCGCCACGCACCCTGTCACAGGGAGCATGAACCCTTTGTGGACCTGATCCCGCCACAGGGTATAAAACTAACCCCTGGACACTACGCTTATTTAAAAATATCAGAAGGTTGTAACCATAATTGTACGTTTTGCATTATACCATCCATGCGTGGGAAACTGGTCAGCCGACCGGCAGGCGAGGTGCTCTGTGAAGCGCAAAGGCTGGTGGATGCCGGCGTCAGGGAATTGCTGGTTATTTCCCAGGATACTTCGGCCTACGGGGCCGACCTGGGCTACAAGCCTGATTTCTGGGCCGGCAGGCCGGTTAAAACACGCCTGACGGAACTTTGCCAGGCGCTCGGCAAGCTGGGCGTCTGGCTCAGGCTGCATTATGTGTATCCTTACCCGCATGTGGATGAATTGATCCCGTTGATGGCCGCTGGACTGGTGTTGCCCTACCTTGATATCCCCCTGCAACATGGCAGTCCGCGCATTCTGAAGCTGATGAAGCGACCTGCTGCAGCAGAAAATGCCTTGCAACGCATCAGTAAGTGGCGCGAAATCTGCCCGGACATTACCCTGCGCAGTACGTTTATCGTTGGTTTCCCTGGCGAAACGGATGAAGATTTCGAGCAATTGCTGGATTTTATTACGGCAGCGCAACTTGACCGGGTCGGCTGTTTTCAGTACTCAGCGGTAAAGGGTGCGCGGGCAAACGACCTGCCGGACCATGTACCAGCCGACGTCATGGCTGAACGGGAGCAGATTTTTATGCAGCTTCAGGCAGACATAAGCCGACAGCGCTTGCAGGCAAAAACAGGCAGCATCGTAACGGCATTGGTGGATGCCAGCGATGCGCAGGGAGCGACCGCCCGCAGCGCTGCCGATGCCCCGGAGATAGACGGCCAGGTTTATATTGTGGACGGTCAGCATTTGCAAGCCGGCGACATGGTTGAGGTGCTAGTCGATCATGCCGATCAACATGATCTTTACGGCCGGCTTTGCCGCTAGAAGTCTGCCGTGAAAACCACCAGTCAAATCGTCGACAGGAACCTCCCTCGCCATGCGCACTGCGACAGTGGCTTGTGGATCAATCCCGAGCAGGATCATAGCTGGCGTAAAGCCGCCGCTTCATGCACTACATTTAAGTTGTTCAGCCAGCACTATGGGGCTTTTCTTTTTCACCAGCAAGCGGGTGCAGATGTTGATTTTGCAGCCTTTCCCGATGAGGTAGAGCGGGCATATAGCTGGATAATCCTGAATTTGCCGCGCCAAAAGGCACTCCTGCACATGCTGCTGGACTGTGCTGCCGGCTTGCTGAGTGCAGACGGACAAATCTGGCTCGCGGGGGAAAACAAAGCAGGGATTAAATCTGCTGACAAGGTTCTGACGACGCACTTTGCCAGCGTCAGAAAACTGGATAATGCCCGCCATTGCACGCTCTACGAAGCAAAATTACCAGTGCAGCGGCGGCCATTCAGCGCCCTCGCCCACCAGGCGAAATGGTTGCTGAATGACCATGGGACTGAAATCCGGGTTGTATCCTACCCCGGCGTTTTCGCCCATGGGCGACTGGACGATGGCACCGCCTTGTTGCTCGATACCCTGGGGGCAATGAATGTTGGCGGTGATATTCTGGATTTCGGCTGTGGTGCCGGCGTCATCGGGACCTGCATCGCGGCCAAAAACAAGCATGCCCGGGTCACCTTTCTTGATGCCAGCGCCCTGGCATTGCAGGCATGTACTGATACCCTTGCCGCAAACCACCTGAGCGGCACTGTAATAGCCTCTGACGGCCTTGCAGAAGTGTCGCATAGCTATGACATGGTGATCAGCAACCCACCGATACACGCCGGTGTGAAAACTGACAATCGCCTGAGTCTACGACTACTGGAAGCCGTACACGAGCACATCAGGCCGGGGGGCAAACTTATCCTGGTCGCCAACCGGCATCTCCCCTACGAGAACTGGTTAGCTCAGAATTTCAGCCAGCTTGAGGAACTCGCAGCGAATAACGCTTTCAAGGTCATTGCTGCAAAAAAATAATCAACCAACCGTCACACCAGGGAATCATCCCGGATCAGCGTGGTCGAAGCGTTAAGTTAATCACCTGCCACCTGCTGCAGGTTCTGATCCAGACAACGAGGGAACACCCCATGCAAAAATTTACGCTCATTTCGTTTGCTGCCGCCGTGGCGACTTTATTCCTGATAACGGCCAGTGCCGAACAAGGCGCTAACAAAGAACCGGCCACGCCCGCCACACCCACAGCAGCACACGCCACGCCCGCCACACCCGCAACCGCACACGCCGCGACAGAAGCAGTAGCGGGAACTGGCACAGGGAAAAACTCAATAATGGATCAGCCGGTTGACTTTTCCAGCTCCGGGAACGTTGCAAAATCCCTGCAGGCCATTGAGCAACAGGCCGGGGAAAAAAGTGCTGGCATGGTAAACAACGCGATTCAGTTCATGTTGGTTTATGATTTGAGTGTGGGGCGTAATAAAGACAAGCTGTATAAAAAGCTGGATGGTAAAACGCCCAATGAAATTCTTGCCATGACCAAGCGCTGACCTGTTAACCATGGTCGCAAAACCTGGCCGCGGCAGCACAGTCCGGCCAATTGAGAACGCCCCCTAAAAGGCGTTGCGGTGCAACATGGCCAGCGGCGTTTGCAGCAGAATTTTCAGATCCAGCCATAAAGACCAGTTTTGGATATACCAAAGGTCGTGCTCAATTCTGAGCGCCATTTTTTCCTCGGTATCGGTCACGCCACGAAACCCATTGACCTGTGCCCACCCAGTAATCCCCGGGCGTACTTTGTGCCGCAACATGTATTTCGGGATACGGGATTTGAAAGCCTGGTTGTGTTCGACGGCATGGGGGCGCGGCCCGACCAGTGACATTTCGCCGCGCAGCACGTTAAGCAACTGCGGCAGTTCATCAAGACTGCAGCGGCGCAGCATCCTGCCTATGAACGTAACGCGGTGATCATCCCGCGTTGCCTGAACCACCTCCCCCGGTGGTTCCTGGTGTTGTTTCATGCTGCGAAACTTGAGAATTTCTATGGCCTCACCACCGATACCGTGGCGGGTTTGCCGGAACAACACCGGCCCCGGGCCTGACAGCCTGACCAGCAGCGCCAACACCAGCAATACAGGCGCAAGCAATACCAGCAGCAGCAGCGCGCCCACGCGGTCAAACACGGCCTTGAGGCGCAATTCCGTGCCGGTCATCGGCGTACCACTGAGGCTGATCACCGGCAGGCCGTCCCATTCAGCGATCGCCTGGTTCAACAGACGATACTGATACAGATCGGGAATCACGTTTACATCCACAACCGATTCATTGAGCGTGGCAAGGGTGGCCTCCAGCAGTTCACGATCCTCCCACGGCACGGCTATCCATACCTCACTGACATGTTTTGCAGCGACATAATCTGCCAGCTGTTCAACCGGGTAGCTGCCCTGTCCGGACCAGTCATGGCCAAAGCGGGCGACCAACTGCAACTCACCGTCGGGGTCCGCCAATATGCGTTGCTCAACACGTCGGCCATTGCTGCTGCTACCCACTAGCACGATGCGCCGTGCGGTTTTTGAAGATTTCCGCCGGTGAACCAGCCAGCCATGTTTGAATAACTGGTTGACAAACAGTCCGGCGCCGCCAAACAGCACCCAGTAGCCAAACCAGATTCGGGAGTAGTCAGAGCTTACTTTGAATAATGCCGCTATGGCCACAAGTATTGTGACAACCAGGGCCCAACCGGCCAGCAAGCGGCGGGTCCTGCGTAAAATACTCCAGCGAAACTCATGCCGGAAGGCACCGGTGGCCGGCATTATGACGGCTGAGATCAACAGGCCCAGTAACAGGGCGATTATGTAATCCGAATTCAACTGCAGGGAACCAAAACGGGCGTAGAGTGCAAGCAGGAATGCCAGCAGGATCACGATTTGTGTTTGTAGGTTTTTCATTTCTTCCGAAATAATCCCCCAAATAACTTAGCAATAAATTTCATATTATATATCAAATATCTATGCCACATTTTTGAAGGATTCCCCAGCAATCTGTAGAGCCATCCCAGGGCAGACCTTTCCATCCAGGCCGGTGGCTTGGCAACCTGTCCTGACAACCAGTCAAACGCCGCCCCGACTCCAAGTACGGTGCAGTCCAGTTCGGTTGTGTATCTGGCGATCCATTTTTCCTGCTTGGGACAGCCCAGGCCCACAAACAGCCACCTGGTGCCCGACTCCCGCAGTGCTTCCAGTACGCCCTGTTTCGACTTTAACTCGCCCTGCACCAGCGGGGGACAGTATTGAAACGCCACCGGCAGGCCCTCGAAGCGTTCACTGAGCTTGTTGACGAGGTTGTCCATGACCAGTCGGGTGGAACCCATAAAGCCAACTTTCTCGTTATTCCCGGCTGCCCGCTGGCAAATGGCCAGCACCATTTCGTAGCCACGGATGACCTGTGCACCCTTTCCTGATTTTTTACTTTGCAACCAGGCAACCGGCACACCGTCAGCGAAAATCACATTCGCCTTATCCATCGCGTCAGCGAGGTCTGGGTCTTCCTGGGCGAGCATCAACATGTGGACGTTGCAAAAAAATACGGTTTGATTGGGGCCTTCTGCAAGCACAGCGGCCAGGTTTGCAAAATCCCTTGTTTCAGCCAGGGTGGTTTTTACACCAAAAATTGAGATCCGCTCAAACACCGGGTCACATGTCCCTGAAGCGAATGTTGCAGGTTTTCCAGATCATACTGCTTTCCGGCGTTGGCTTACGCCAATTGCCTGCTGGTAAATATCCATAAGTTGCCGGTAATTTACCTCTTCTGTGTACAGTGCTTCAAAAGAGCGCCTCGCCCCGGCCGACAGGCGTTCCAGTTCTCCTGCCGCGTTCCACGTTGCCTGCACAACTTCGAGCAACGCTTGCGGGTTACGCGGTGGAAACACGATGCCATTCTCACCACGGCAAACGATCGACGCGAGCGCGCCCAGGTCAGATGCGGCCACCGGGGTGCCAAAGGCAAAGGCCTCTCTCACGACCATTGGAAAGCCTTCAAACCATTCAGAGGGCAGCACCAGCAGGTGCGAGTGTGCAATTTCCTGTTGGGCTTCAGCGCCGGTCAATTGTCCCAGGAAACGAATGGGTACGCTGGGATCCGTTGCCGCTAAATCCACCAATTGCTGTCTGATTTCTCCATCGCCCACGATGCGCAGTTGCGGGGCTGCTGCACCCCACTTCAGCCAGGCACGCACCAGGCACTCAACACCCTTCTCTGCGGCTAGCCGGCCTGCAAATACCACGGCAGGTCTGCGCTCTTCCCAAGCCGGTACCAGCGGTTGGCCCGGGAAAAAATTTGGTTTTACATGCACAAGCTCAGCGGGTAACCCGGCCTTCACCATCAGATCACGCTGAAATCCTGTCAATGCAATAAATGCATCTACCTGGTGGGCCCAGGTACCGAGGCGCCGGTGCAGTGCCACATTTAGTGCAATCGGCACAGTGGCAAGCCGGCTGTTGCGGTAACAGCCATGTCGCAATGCAGGCAGGATTGATTCACGGTTTAGGCATTCTGTACACACGCGACCCGCACGCATAGGAATTGCGGCCGGGCAGAACAGGCGATAATTATGCAAAGTCAGAACCCGTGCCGATTGAGACCCCAGTGAATAAAAAATTGCCGGTGATATCAGTGGGAAGGTATTGTGTACGTGAACCACATCTGGCTTGAAAACATCAACCACCTTGCCTATTGCCCTGGCAGAAAACGGGTTCCACGGTGTCGCTACCGCTCCGGTAACCATGCCCCGTATCCCCTTGTCACGAATCTCATCGCTGTAACGGAAAAACTTGTCTACCGCATGCTCACGCTGTTGCAGGAGTTTGCTCTCACTTGCTATGACCATGTTTTCACCAGACGGCATTGCAGACCCATAGTGGTTATGTACCAGTAGTACCCTGGCCTTCACTTTGTTGGTTTATTCGCCATGAGTTGTACGCCATCACTCATTCAAAAAACTGAATTGTCGTTTCTAATATTCTATCGGTACTATACAACCCGGTTAATGGATGTAATATCAAAATCCCTTGCACCTCTTCATATCCATATGCGCCATAGTCGGCGTAACCATCCAGGTGGACTGTGATAATGCTTACGTTCAAAGCACTGTTACCCGGACACTTCTCATATTGGTTTAAAGAAATTTAACGCTCGCGATTTCATATAAAAAGTCTCCCTGGTTTTAGGGTGAAAATAATCAATCAGATAAGAAGCAATGAAATGGGAACACAATGTCGCAACCGCCGCCCCGGTTATCCCGAGTCTTGGAATTAAAATATAATTTAAACTGACATTCGCTATCAATCCGAACAGGGACCGATAAACCTCCAGAATTTGTAAGCCTTCGACAATGAGCCACTTGGCACTTGCCACCCCCATGAAAACAAACACCCCGGTCCAGATATGGATCATCAATACGCGCCCGGCAGCCTGATAATCACTGCCGTAGAGCAGGTTGACGATCCAATCAGAGAAAAATGTAATCGGTAATGCGACACTCAGCGCCAGCCATGTCATGAGTTTGTAAAATTTTTGCAACCTGTCCCGGTACAGATCAGCGCTCTTTTGCTTGCTGCCAATGATGGCTGGAAATAAAGACGCAGCAACCACCACCGGTACAAAATACCAGGTTTCACTCAGTCGGACCGCTGCAGCATATTGCCCCACCGACTCGGTTCCCAGTATATGCATGATCATCACCTGGTCGATTCTCAAATAGATTGAAGCCATCAACCCACCCATCATTAAGGGCCAGCAATCGCGCAATAAGGACATAGCTGTGGCACTGCTAAACTTCCAGCCTTTTAAAAGCAAATTGTGCCGGTAATAAAAATAAATATACCCAAGCGCCAATACAATGCTGTCAAGCAACATCACCCAGGCGAAGTAAACTAACGGAGCCCGGTTCAGAATAAGCAGGATTTTTACAATGGAGACAATAAACAGCGCAATCGAATTGATAAATACGCTATATTTTCCCAATACTTTGCTCTGAAAATAGAAATCAATAACGTTGAAACTCTGAAAAATAGTTGCTGTAGCGATGATAAAAATCAGGGTATTTGTCAGTGCATCATTTTCCGTAAGGTGTACAGCCAGCGAGAGAATTACCAATACGATCAACGCACCGGTAACCTTCATCAAAAAAGCTGTACCCAACAAAACATTCCGTTTGCTTTCATCCTGAACAAGCCTGTGAACGACAATGCCATCGATACCAAACGTAGCAATGTAAATGAACAGGCCCACAAAACTAATTGCGTAATTCAGCAGACCAAACTGCCCGGGGCCGAGGTAGCGTGCGACCCAGATCCCAACGGATAGTCCGACCAGCATACGCAGGATTTTCTCACCGATGAGCCATGAAGTATTTTTGAAATACTTTTGGAAACCTCTATGGTCCTGCAGGGATTTGACTATGTTGATCATCAGTTCAATATACCGGTCAAACAGTACGTGGTCTTGCAGCGAGTATACAGGCTGTTACCCTATCCCATGCTGTTCAGCTCTGTCATCCGGTAGACTGCTGGATATGAATCCAAGATTGTATGTGGGTAACCGCAAAGGATATAAAAACTACTCTGGTTTGCTGAACGCCTATGCAAAAAGTGCTGCGTTGCAAAGCCAATTCAAGCTGGTTTGTTTTGGCGGTGGTCGATTCTCCAATGCAGAACAGGAACACCGGGCCCGCCTGGGCCTGGCCAAAGGTCAGGTACTGTGCTTTGAGGGTCAGGACCCAGTACTCGCAAGCCTGTACAAAAATGCTTCCGCCTTTGTTTACCCTTCTATGTACGAGGGCTTTGGTATGCCGCCTTTAGAGGCGATGTCTTTCGGTTGCCCGGTGGTTTGCAGCAACCGGGCTGCCATACCTGAAATTGTTGGGGATGCTGGAGAGTATTTTGACCCTCATGATGGCGGCGAAATGATTGAGGCCATTTTGAGGGTTACCACCAGTCGTCCGTATGCAGATGAGCTACGGAGTAAAGGCAATCTTCAGATCAGTAAATATTCCTGGCATAAATGTGCCAGCGAAACGTTTAATATTTACAAGACCCTCCTGCAACAAGGATCAACTTAGAAGACAAGTCAGAATATCTTCACGAATATGAGTCATTACCGGAAAGTTTGCGCAGTCGCTGATAAAAACACCAGCGACGTAATTACGCCGGCAACGTGATTATTGCTACCAGCCCCAGGGTTTGCCCGAAGCGCTAAGGTTTTCCTTTTTAACTGCTGTTTTCCGGGTTACCTTGTAAGCCTTGCCGGCCATTTCAAGTTTTTCTTCACGGTAAGGCCAGCCTACTGCTACTTCTTCCCTTTGCCTGGATACCATACCGGCAGGGGCAACAGACCCGTAACCTGGCGTGGTTTTCGGCCCCTGCTCGCGAACCCCCTGCTCGCGAACGTTGTGCTCATGGCCGGGCCAGCCCCAGGGAACGGTATCGGCGGGCGCTATGGCAGCAGTCCGCGCAGCCTGTGAAGGGTTGGCGCGCTCGCCTCTGCCCCAGGCTGAAGGCCCCACAGCGGCTTCAAATCCAGCAGCGGCCCTGTTTTGTCTGTGTAGAAAAATGGTGCGGGCGAGTACTTCCCAGGCGTCTTTGATTACCTGGTAGAGCCAATGGACAACCAGCGCCACGATTAAGCTGGCGACAAAAAGAGATGCGTAAAAAAACATTGTTAAACTCCGCGCTCCTGACTGTATTTTGCGTCACTTATTTACGCAAATTACGGTGCACCCTGAACTAAACTACACAGCCGGGTGCGGCGTGGCTTGTTTTTCCGAAGCAGGCAGCATGTCACTGCCTGGCAGTCTGACGAGGGTTTCCCTTGTCCGTTCCCTGTACTTTAACCTGTCCATCCCTAGAATATTCCCGGCACTCCAACAATTTGTGCCAGAAAAACTAACCGTCGCTTTCCTGCTCCACACCGAGCCAACCGCACCGGTGCCAAGCCTGTTTTCCTCCGACTGTTAATTGCGACCTAGCATCGAAAAAATCCTTTTTCGAAAACAGTCGGATTCCGATGCAAGTATAGCACATAGCGGCTGTTTTGTTAATGTGTTGCCAGGACTTATTTAATGCATTCTAACTGCTTGTTTACTGGGACAAAGCATCGCCTGCGGCCAGACCCAGACTGAAATTCTTCAGTTCACTGAGCAGAATTGAATCAAAAGCGCGGGCAAAGTTGGTGTTTTTCGAGCGGTCCCAGGTGGCACCGTCTGGCGGGCCTTGCGGATAGGCATTGACAGGAAAAGCCTGCTCACTCCAATGTGAACCGTTGCGGATCCCGATCAGGTACTGCCGCCCCTGCAAAACGGCGATGAGTCCCCCACCGGATGACCCGCCGGCGGAATCACAATCGTCCAGCAACTGCCCCTGCCACGCGCCGCCACCCAGGTCGCCGCGGTTGCTTTCCACCACCCTGCAGTGCCGGCTAACACTGATGACCCTGGCGGCGACGTCAAAAGCAATCAACCTGAATTCACCACCGGCTTGCCTGAATGATGTCACATTGGCAAAAGAGAACGCGCTTGGCACAATGGACTCTGCCGGGTTATAAGCCTTCCAGGGCCTGGGCACGTACAGGAAAATCCAGTCGCCCTCACCAAATTCAACGCTATCGGTCGCCTTGCGGGGGTCATACTTACCCATTTTAAGCCGGTGGAGATCAATTTTTGCCCGGTAGCTGCGTAACGCCCCCAGTGCGAGGAACTGAAATTCACAACGCTGGAATCTTTGTTTCCGGTCAAGATCAAACAATACGTGTGCGGCACTGGCGAGCACCACACCCTTGAGAGCAGGGGCCAACTCACGTGTATCGATCACCATCGCTGTGCCACGGATCTTGCCATCGCATTTGATGGTGCCGGCGTTCAGGCGCTGGTCTGCCAGAGATGCACCCTGACCACGTCCACCCGCCAATTGCTGGCGGTCATCTTCAACACCGTTGGCCGGGTCGCCATCGCCAAAGACATTGACGGCTATGGCTCGAAAATCTGCCGCGCTTGCGGAGAAGGCAGCAAGAGACATCAGTGCCGTGAGCAACAGTGCCCTGGCTGGGTATTTGCGGGTAGGCGGTTCAGGTCGCATGGCGGTAGGGATTATACGGGTTCTGATATCCCTGTATCATAGGGAAATGCAGAATCTCAAGCAACTGGTAGCACGGCTCCCCAAGGCTGAACTACACATTCACATCGAAGGCAGTCTGGAGCCGGCCATGCTGCTGGAACTGGCCGGGCGCAACGGCGTCAAGCTACCCTACCCCGACATTGATTCAATAAATGATGCATATAATTTCAACTGCTTACAAGATTTTCTTGACCTTTACTATCAAGGTATGTCCGTGCTGCAAACCGAACAGGATTTTCATGACCTGGCGTGGGCCTACCTGCAGCGTTGCAAGCAGCAAAACGTGGTTCATTGCGAAATATTCTTCGACCCCCAGGGGCACACCGAACGCGGCGTTGACTTCGCTACCTTCATGCAGGGACTGGGATCGGCACTGGATAGAGCCGAATCTGAACTTGGCATCAGCAGCAAACTGATCATGTGTTTTCTGCGCCACCTGGATGAACAGAGTGCTTTGACTACACTGGATAGCGCCCTGCCCTACCTCGAGAGGATTGCAGCGGTGGGGCTGGATTCATCCGAACTCGGCCACCCCCCGCATTTATTCAGCAACGTTTTCAAACGCGCCGCCGAACTGGGTCTGAAGCGTGTCGCGCACGCAGGTGAAGAAGGCCCGCCCGAATATGTATATGAAGCGCTTGATGTGCTGTTGGTAGACCGCATCGATCATGGCAATCGTGCACTGGAAGACAGCGCGCTGGTGCAACGCCTGGCAGACGAAAATATGCCGTTGACGGTCTGCCCGCAATCCAACCTGCGGCTTGGGGTGGTTAGCGACATGGCTGATCACCCCATCCGGAAAATGCTGGCGCTGGGCCTCAATGCCTGTATCAATTCGGATGACCCGGCCTATTTCGGCGGCTATGTGAATGAAAATTTCTGTGCCCTGATAGCAGCGGCAGGAGTGACAAAAGATGAAATATTTCAACTGGTTATTAATGGTTTTAAGTCATCCTTCCTGACCCAGGCTGAGATACAAAGCCATCTCGAGCGCATCGAATCGATGCGTTGAAGCAAGCGGAGTCCCCACCCATGAACAACCCAACAGTTATACGCAACCAGTTTTCCATGGCCGATATTGCCGGCAAAGCCGTCACTTACCGCCGTGCGCTTGCCGGTGGCGAAATAATCGTCGGGGAAAAAGCTTTCGCCATGCTGCGCGACCGTACATTGCCCAAAGGCGATGCATTGGCGCTGGCAGAGTTCGCCGGTATCCAGGCTGCCAAGCAGACACCGGCACTGATTCCACTGTGCCACCCGATCCCGCTGAACCGCGTTTCCATCCATAGCGCTCTAAATGCAGACAGCTACGCGGTTGAAGTCTATGCACTGGCGGAAACAGATGCGAAAACCGGCGTGGAGATGGAGGCCTTGTGTGGCCTCAATATTGCCCTGCTGGCCATCTGGGATTTGAGCAAGCCGATCAATGCGGCACTGGCAATCAATAACATCAAGCTGCTCTACAAAGCCGGCGGCAAAAGTGGTGTCTGGATCCACCCGCAAGGGCTGCCCGCCCGCGCACAAAGTATTTTAGATGCCGCTTGAAAGCAATAGTCTGCGCTATGCCGCCCACTTGCCGCTGGCCGGTATTGGCGCGCAGGGCCAGGCCCGTATTCGCGCGGCTCATATTGCCCTGATCGGGGTTGGCGGCATCGGCTGTGCCGCTGCACAGTACATTGTTTCCAGTGGCGTCGGCGAATTGACCCTGTGTGATTTTGACCACGTGGCCGAAAGTAACCTGTCACGCCAGATCCTTTACAAAGTTGCCGACCTCGGGCGTGCAAAAGTCAGCGTCGCCGCAGAATCTTTACGGGCCCTCAACCCGGAAACGAAGATAAACAGCCGTGCCGGGCGCATGGCCGACAGCGATATGCAAACCCTGTTTCCGGACTGCGATTTTATTATTGACGCCAGCGACAACTACGGCACCCGCCTGGCGGTAAACCGCACTGCCTTGTCATTGGGGATTCCATGGTTGATGGCTGCGTGCATCCGCCTCGAGGCCCAACTGCTGCTGCTGCGTCCGGACCTGCCGGGCCAGCCCTGTTACCGCTGCGCTTATGGCACGGCCCCGGAAACCCTGGAGGACTGCCCGGGCGCAGGTATATTTGCACCGGTCGCCGGTATTGCAGGCGCTGCGGCAGCATATTTTGCCCTGGCCTGCCTCGCCGGACAGTCCGTAGCACAGGGTCTGCACCTGTTTGACGCCACCCATTGGGCCTGGCAATCCCTGCAAATCAACAGAAATCCAGGCTGCAGGGATTGCGGCCATTAAGCAGGCCTACTCGGTACTGGCAACGGACTTGTCGCCCGCCAGTGCGTGCTTTAAAACATGCCAGGCCAGGGTCGCGCACTTGACCCGTGAGGGGTAGCGTCCGGCAAACGCCAGGGCCGCCAGTTCGCCCAGTTGCTGATCCCTCGCTTCATCGGGTCCTGCCAGGATAGCTGTGTGGATTTGCGCGAACAATGCTTCCGCCTGTTGCAGGCTCAGTCCGTGCAGATGTGTGGCCAGCAAAGATGCAGATGCCATGGAGATAGCACAACCAACACTTTCGACCGCCGCTTTCTCAATGACACCCTCCTGATTAACCGTAAACTGCAGTTTGACCCGGTCGCCGCAAAAAGGGTTTTCACCCTGGCCTTCATGGGTAGGGTTTTCAAGCGTGCCATGATGGCGCGGAAACTGGCTGTGCTCAATGATGATCTCACTGTAGCGCTGCATGCGGTCATCGGTCACGCGACTTGCTCCCGTGGGCCTGCCCCGCCGTGGCGCAGTGCTGGCAGTTGACCCACTCGCTGATGCCGTTCACATAGTGTTCCTTCTTCCAGATGGGTAAACGGGATTTGACCGCGTCGATGATATAGCGGCAGGCATCGAAAGCCGCACGCCGATGCACTGCTGAAACGCATACGACAACGGCGACATCGCCAATCTCCAGCAGGCCTTCACGGTGTATGCACAGCGCCTTGCTGATGCTATAGCGGGCACCGGCTTCAGCGATAATTCTGCTGCCCTCCTGCTCTGCCAGCGGGCGGTACACCTCGTATTCAAGCCGTGCGACCGCCGCGCCTTCATTGTGGTCACGGATCCAGCCTTCGAACACCACCAGGGCACCGCAACCTGGGTCAGCGACGGCTTGCCTGGCTGCGGCCACGTCAATTGCCGTAGCGCTGACCGTAAATTTCATCCGCCCGCCACCGGTGGAAAGAACAGCACTTCATCACCCTCGCACAGCACCGTTTCCCAGCCAGCCATCGCGTCATTAATGGCGACCAGCGCCGCCGCTTCCGGCAGCAGCAGTGCGTGCTTGCCGGCCAAATCCTGGAACAGTTCCGCAGCCGTGCCGCCGGGCCAGTCCACGGACTCGGTTGCAATACCGGTCTGCTCGCGAAATAAGGCAAAATAGCGGACTTTAACTTCCATCAACCACCCATCCGGTACATTTCAACGTGCCGCTGGTGCTGCGGCAGACGATTGCGTAATTCACTGTACCGGTCTGCGCGCCTGGACCATAAACCGGTTAATTCAGCAGCCAGATCATCAGCACTCAGGCCGGCGCGTATTTTATCGCGCAATTCAGTCCCGCGTGCCGCAAACAGGCAACTGTAAAACACCCCGTCGGCAGTAATTCTCGCACGCGAGCAATCACCGCAAAATGGCTCGGTAATAGAAGAAATAAAGCCGATTTCGCCGGCACCGTCTACAAACTCATAACGCCGCGCAGTCTCACTGGCAGCCTGACGTGCCACCGGCCTGAGTGGCCATTGATCATGAATGGACTTCAATAGCTCAGCGCTGGGTACCACCAGTTCGCGGTCCCAGTGATTGACATTGCCCACGTCCATGAACTCGATCAGCCTGACGGTATGTCCCGTGTTCCTGAAATGTGCCACCAGGTCCAGCACGGCATGATCATTGCTATTGCGTTGCACGACGGTGTTGATTTTGAGCTGTTTGAAGCCGGCATTTTCAGCGGCCGCTATACCATCCAGAACCTCCTGCACCGAGCCACGCTCACCGGCCATCTCCCTGAAGACCGCATCATCCAGGCTATCGAGGCTGACGGTAATCCTGCCGAGGCCGGCTTGCTTGAGTGCCACCGCATATCTTGGCAGCAGGACCGCATTGGTGGTCAGCGCCAGGTCTGTCAGCCCTTCGACAGGCGCCAGGCGATTCACCAGTTCGATAAATCCAGGGCGCAACAATGGCTCACCACCGGTCAAGCGGACCTTGTGAACGCCCAGGCCGGCAAATACACGCACCACGAATTCAATTTCCCCGTCACTTAACAGATGGTGCGACGGTAAAAACACACCCTGCCCGTGCAAAGACGCTTCCGGCATGCAATAGGTGCAACGCAGGTTGCAGCGGTCCAGCACAGAAATCCTGAGATCCTTCAGTGGTCTGCCCAACGTGTCGTTGAGTGGCATCATATAAAAGTCATCCCGCAAAAATCATCCCATAAAAGTCATTCCGGCCCAGCGCCAGATCAAGCGCGCAGCCACGTATAGTATCAGGATCGCCGTCAAACGCTTTACCCAGGTCTCGGATAATTTATATACACCTAAATGGCTGCCTATCTGGCCACCGGCAATGACCGCAATAAACAATGGCCAGGCTGCAATCACCCCGGCCAGCGGCGAGTCTCCACCGGCTTTCATCATTTGTCCCGCCAGCCCGGCGATGGAATTCACCAGGATAAAGCCGCTGGTAATACCGGCAATTACCCGCGGTGGTGCTATCCGCAGGACGTAAATAACGGGCGCCAGAAAAATCCCGCCACCAATACCGGTGATACCGGCAAGAAAGCCAATCGCGCCACCCACCGGCAGCGCGGTCAACCACAACCTGGCGGTAGCGGGTGGGTGGGCGTTGCCGGTAACTTTGGGCTTGAGCAACATCTGCACGGCTGCCAGCAGCAGGCTGAAGCCCAGCAGGCCGATAAACAGTTGTTCAGAAACCGGCAAACGCCCGCCCAGCCAGGCCATGGGTACGGACACAACGATATAGGGCAACAGGCCTGCAACCGACAGGTGGCCGGCGCGCAAGTAGTGATATACGCCACCACTCACCACCAGAATATTGGCACTTAGCGCGATCGCCGGCACCAGGCGGTAATCCATGCCGGTCAATATCAGCAGCGCGTTATAAGTGGATCCGCCCCCAAAACCCACCGAGGAGTAGGCAATGGCAGTCAGGAAAAACAAACCCGCCAGGATCAGCAACGGCATATCGGACCATCGTATGGGAAAGGCCGCATTATGAACCAGATAAACCCGCGCTGCCACAGTGCTCGTACATGACTATTTGCCCATGCCCTGTGCCCTGCCCGAGGGTAATATACCGGCTCCCAACACCAAGAGATGCAAATGCCTTATTCAACCAGACTCAAACGCGCGGCAGTCACGCTGCTGGCTTTAACGGTACTGCTGCCAGCCAGCGCCACCTTCGCGCAGGGTACAGCCAATTCCACCCCCGCGTGGGTACAGCGCTCCAATAAAATTGCTTACAAGGTGTTGGAATCCAGCGCCAAATTTGCGCCGGAGTTTGCCAGCCAGACCGGTGTCACCGGTTATGACGAGGATATTTTTGACCTGGGCAAAAACCTTTACCAACGGCAAATTGCAACTTTTGAACAAAATATCAAGATGCTCACTGAATTGCTGGCCAGGGAACAAGACCCGCGGGTTGCCCAGGATATCGAGATCATGCTTAAGGCCACGCGTGACGACATTGAGTCAACCCGCATTGAGTATGAGCGGGTGCTGCCCTATGGCAACCTGACCGGCCTCGTTTTCGCAGGTTTTAGAGGCCTGCTGGACAAGCAGGTACCACTTGAACGCCAACAGGCAGCGCTGGTCAGATTGAAAAAATACACCGGCCAGGCACCGGGTTACCAGCCACTGACGGATTTGGCCAGGATTCGCCTGACCGAACGCGCACAGGTACCGGGGCTGATCAAACCCTTTGTCGGTGAAGTGAAGCAGGACCTCGAACGCGCACCGATTTTGCTGGAAGGCCTCAAAGGCCTCTTTGCCGCGACGGAGCTCACAGGCTATGAGCAGGATCTGGCGTTGCTCATCAAGCAGTTCACGGCTTACAACACCTGGGTAAAGGAAACCATCTTGCCCGACACCAGGGCCAGCGCGGTACTGCCACGTGAGCTATATGAACTACAACTGAAGCACTATGGTGTGGACGACTCGCCTGAGCAGTTGATCAGAACGGGCCAGGTCGCCTTCATGAATATCCGCAATGAAATGATAGCGCTGGCGCCCCTGGTGGCGAAACAAAAGGGTTACACAAGCACTGATTATCGCGAAATCATCAGGCTGCTTAAAAAGGAACAGATTCACGGTGATAAACTGTTGGCGGCCTACCGTGACGTCATGACGTCCCTCGATGGCATCATCAGGCGGGAAAACCTCGTCTCACTGCCGGCCGAACCAGCCAGGGTGAGAATGGCCTCCGCCGCAGAGACTGCCCAGCAACCGGCAGCGCATCTCAATGTGCCCAGGCTGGTTGGCAATACCGGTGAGTTCCCGGAATTTATCGTACCCGACATCCAGCAAAACAAGGACGGCAGTTGGCCGCAAAGCGACTATGCCTACCCTGCAATGATGTGGACGCTGGCTGCGCATGAAGCCCGGCCTGGCCATGAAATGCAGTTCACCACCATGTTACGTGGCGGCGTCTCAACCGCGCGGGCCGTGTTTGCATTCAATTCAGCCAATGTAGAGGGCTGGGCGCTGTATGCAGAGGCCATTGCCAAGCCCTACATGCCGCTGGAGGGCCAATTGATATCGCTGCAGGACCGCCTGTTGCGCGCTGCCCGTATCTGGCTGGATCCGATGCTCAACCTGGGCCTGATCAGTGCGGATAAGGCCAAACGCGTGTTGATGGATGACGTTGTGCAGGATGACCTCAGCGCGCAGACAGAGGTCGACCGTTACACCTTCCGCTCCCCCGCACAGGCGACCGCCTATTACTACGGCTATGAGAACCTCCTGGCCCTGCGCGCCAGCACCGAGTTAAAGCTCAGGGACAAATTCAACCAGCGCGAATACCATGACTTCCTGTTGGCCCAGGGCCTCTTGCCTCCCGACATCCTGCGCAAAGCGGTAGCTGAAGGCTTCATCGCACCGCGCCTGGCCAATGTCCCGGAAAAATAGCCCAGAAAAATAGCCCGGGTCAATAGCCCGGGCCCTCAGCCCAACATGTGATATGCTTTTTTCATGGTCTCATTCAGGGAACGACATGGCCTGTTTCTCCGGCCCCGCCTTAAACGACTGCAGGAAATGCAGGGCGAGATCTATCGCCAGTTGTTGTTGTTGATCCCGGACCATGCGGTGTACTACGACTCGTTCCAATCGCAGGTTTCAGGTTCGCCTTTGCTGCGCATGGACATACTGGAGCGCCATCGGTACACCCATTTCCTGCGTCTGACCTACCAGTTCGAAGAAGATCAGCGGCGGCATATTGCCCCGGACGCGCATATCCGCATGTACCAGGATGCACGCCTGGCAGAAGTGACATCTTTTAACCACGAACAGGGATTCAAACGCCTGGCGCACCCCTGGTATCCCCAGCACAACCTGTTGCAGCGCACCTGGCGGCAGAACCTCGCGCTGGACAAGTGGCTGGGCTATCTGCTGCACCAGGGGCACAGCGTTGGAACGATGCAGCCTGCAGGTGACAGAATAAGTGGAAAACACGCCGTGCCGGCCGCAGTGGCGGGTGGCACGCAATAAATTTATCAGCAATCAAAATACGTTTGACAGACCTGCACTTACTGCGTAACATTGCGCGCCTCGCGGGGCTATAGCTCAGCTGGGAGAGCGCTACAATGGCATTGTAGAGGTCGACGGTTCGATCCCGTCTAGCTCCACCAAAACTGTCCCCTT
>QIKV01000173.1 GCA_003233115.1 Oceanospirillales bacterium | reverse complement strand
ACAGATATGATTATTGACCGCTACCTGATCAGGGAAGTTGTGCAGCCATTACTGGCCATTTGCACGGCGCTGCTGGTTATTTTTATTACCTTTAGCCTTAGCCGCTTTCTTGTGGACGCTAATGCAGGCCTGTTACGGCCATCTGAAGTCGCCCAACTGACCGCTCTCAAAGCACTGATTTCACTTGATGTTTTGCTTCCACTCAGCCTGTTCCTGGCGGTGATGACCGGCCTCGGACGCTTATATACCGATGCTGAAATCTACGCCATGCGTGCAGGCGGCATCTCCGAAGTCCGTCTGCTGCGCCCGCTTATGCGCCTGGCGCTTATTGTCGCCGTTGTGGTCGCGTTGTTATCGGGTTGGGTACGTCCGTGGGCTTATATGCAAGCATACAAAATCAGGGCGGCTGCCGAGGCCTCTGCCGAAACGGGCCGTATCCGGGAATCACGTTTCTATACATTCGATGCAGTCAGACGTACCGTTTTCATTGAGCACATTGCTAAAAACGGTATTGATTTGAATGGTATTTTTATCCGCACACGCAAGGGAGACGACCTGCAGGTGGTTACCGCCTCGAAGGGCGTCTTCAGCTACTTCGCCAAGCCGATGTTTCACCGCCTGAAGCTCATTGATGCACAGGTGTTCAGAAAGGTTAAGGACGGCACTGACTTTTCAGCACGGTTCGGCTCGTTTACGTTGTGGTTGCCCGTACAGACCCCGCAAGAACCCGGCTACAAGGTCAAATCGGCACCCATCAGCAGGTTAAAACGATCTTCTGCACCGCAAGACCAGGCAGAATTTCAATGGCGCTTGTCTGCACCACTATCTGCGTTGCTGCTGGCGCTGGCGGCGATCCCGTTAAGCCGCAGTCGGCCGCGCCAGGGGCGCTATGCCAAAATGCTATTGGCACTTGGCATATATGCCATTTACTTCAACCTGCTGGATGTCAGCCGCAGTTGGGTGGAACAGGGTAGCTCCGAGTCTATCTTGTGGGTGCCCGGGCTACTTGGCCTGGTCGTTGCCGGCCTGTATTTCCCGGTCGTCCACAGGAAGGGAAAAAAAGATCAAGCCGGGAAAGATCATGCTGACAATTGACCGCTACATTATGCAGCGGTTCCTGGCGGGTATCTTACCGGTTTTACTGCTGCTGCTCGCCTTGTTCAGTTTCATGTCACTGGCCGAAGAACTGGAAGATGTCGGTAAAGGCGATTTCACCTTACCCGACGCGTTGATGGTGGTTCTTTTGACCACACCCAAACGCCTGGTGGATCTTCTGCCGGTCACTGCACTGTTGGGTGGGCTGCTTGGCCTGGGAGCCATGGCCAATCATCGCGAATTGATCGCTATCCGCACCAGCGGCCTGTCCAAACAGCGTATCGCGCGAACCGTAACCGTACTGGCAGTCTTCCTCGCTATCTTTATTACGATTCTGCAATTTTCCGTCGTGCCGGATTTTGAAAGGGAAGCTGCGCACCTGCGCGGCAAGTCCCTGCAAGGTACTGAAAAAGGCGCTGGCAGCACCGGCGCATTCTGGACCCGCAATGGTTCATTTTTCATTCGCGTCAATGCAGTGAGATTTGACCGGACACTGGCTGATATTGAGATCTATGCAGCCGATTCCTCAGGGCGATTACTGCAATTGATACAAGCATCCAGCGCAGATTATGCCGGCAGTGATAACTGGTTGCTGAGCGGGGTAGTGCAAAGTGAATTACAGCAAACCAAAGTGCAGGAGACGGTGCAGAAAAGCCTGTTATGGAAAGATTTATTGTCCGCTGAACAAGCCTCGGTCTTGATATTACCCCTCCAGGCGCTGGCACCCAGCGATCTGGTCAAAACCATTGCGAATCTGAAGCGTAACAAACTTGATACCCATGAATACGAGATTGTGTTGTGGCAGCAGGTCAGCCTGTTGCCCAGCCTGCTGGCAATGGCTTTGCTGTCCCTACCCTTCGTACTCGGGTCGGTCCGGTCAGTGTCTGCCAGCCAGCGGGTCATGCTGGGAGGAGTAATCGGAATCAGTTTTTACCTGGTGCAACAACTAAGCGGTCAACTGGCCGGGATATTGGGTATGAACCCTGCGCTGGTCATCCTTGCACCAGCATTCATCCTGCTTGCACTTGCCATCGCAGCGATTCGTCACCGCAGCCTGTAAAGCTACATTTCAGATCAATTACCTGGGCACCGACCAGCCCTGCTCATCAACACTCACAAATGCCAGTTCGCCATCGCTTCCCCTAACGACTGATTTTAATGTCATGCGCAAGACCCAACATTCGCCAGCATCTTCGATATCAATCACACGGTATGAAGCATCACTGACGCTGGATGCTGCAGCGGTGCAGAAAATGCGTGCATTGCCCCATTGCTGCTCACGGTTATGGTGCAAATGGCCATGAAAAATCAATAGCGGGGGAAAACGCTCAAGGACCGCGTGCAATGCGGCTGCGTTGGTAAGCGCCTTGCGCCATTCAGCCATCTGTGGCAGCGGTGGATGATGGATAAGCAAGCAGGTCGTTTGCTGCTCAGCGGCAGCAGCTTCCAGTAGCCGGGTCAATTCTTCAAGCTGGCCCGACTCAAGTTTACCAGTGGCCATGAACAATGGGGTGACACAGGCGCTAGACAGCCCGATCAGGCTTAGTTTTCCGAGCTTGCGCAGTACCGGATAGTGGCCGCGCAACCCGCCATGAAACAGATACTCAGTCCAGCATTCATTTACAGCGGCGGCACTTCCCCGAGCATAGATATCATGATTGCCCGGCACCAGCATGACCTGCTCTGCTGAACCAAGACCGGCAAGCCACTCCGCTGCCTGGTCAATCTCGCTTCGCAGTCCAATTTGGATCAGGTCCCCGGTCAGCAGGATTTGATCAGCTTTTTCGGCCTTCACGGCGACGCAAAGTTTTTCCAGTACCCCCGGCAGGTATTTTTTTTGCCGATTCTTGCGCCATGAGACATAACCGGACCAGCGCTTGCCCACCAGGGTTGAGAGTTTAAGCCCGTCAAGATTGCTCAGATGCGGATCGGTCAGGTGAATCAGCCGCATCCGTATTTAGCCATGCAATTGTCGGTCAATGTATAATCCACATTAATACAGCTTTCAAGAATCCACCGCCCAAACATTCCCGTCTTTCACATGAGCCGCAATATAGCATGACCATCTACGCAGCAGTTTCTGAAATTTCCTCCACCCGTCTCTGGGGCCTGGATTCCACCCGCCGTCTGCAGCGCCAGTTGCTGGAAATCAGCAAAACTTCCCATGGTGAACTGAGTGCTATCCAATGGCTGGATGATATAGGCGGGGTTCCCGAAGGTAAGCGAATATTGTTGATCAACGGAAATTTCCTGTTCGAGAACCGCACCCTCAGCGGTGTATTGACCCGCCCGAACACCGCGTTGTTGCATCCTGGCGATCATTCTGTAGCAGCAGCTTTTATCGATAGCCGTCACCTGCCTGAGATGCTGGCCTATTTTCAGGGAAAAAGCCGGGATATGCCCCACGGCATGCAGGAAATCCAGCCCGGCGACATGGCAGCCTTTGATGAGAACCTGCGCAGATCAACAACCCCCTTGCTGGAAAAAATTTCTGCACAACGCAAGAGCAGGCTGGAAGATTTGTTATATGGCAATGCATACCGTGGCATCACCGACCTGGTAACCAAATTTGTCTGGCCGCGTCCGGCCAAACGCATGGTGCATGTCTGTGCAAACACCGGCATAACGCCAAATATGGTTACCAGCACAGGCTTATTGCTCGTTATTGCCGCCAGTTATTTCTTCTGGAAAGGACAGTACGGCTGGGGTTTGCTGGCTGGCTGGTTGATGACGTTCCTCGACACCGTCGATGGAAAGCTCGCCCGTGTAACCATTAAATCCAGCAAGTTCGGCCACCTGTTTGACCATAGCATTGACCTGTTGCACCCACCGTTCTGGTACGTTTACTGGGGCATGTCACTGCTTGATTTTCAACCGGTGATGGGAATTGACCAGGGCCGGATGTACTGGCTTATTGTTGTTGCTTATATCATCGGAAGGGTCGTCGAAGGGATTTTCCCACTATTCGGAAGCTGTAGTATCTTCACCTGGCGTCCGTATGACGCCTGGTTCAGGCTGGTCACCGCAAGGCGTAATCCCAACCTGATCCTGCTGACACTGAGTATCTTTATCGCCAGGCCTGACTGGGGCTTCATCGCCGTTACCTTTTGGACCGTCTTGACCACTGTCATCCTGGTGCTACGGCTGTTTTATGCGTTGGTGATCAGGTTAAGACAAGGGCCGTTGACCTCCTGGCTCAGTGAAGATGACGTTGCGACTGGCCCGAACGCGAGAGCTTTTGCAGTGTTCGGGGCCACCCGGGGGGCTTATGCAGCCAAATAAAAAGCCGCACAAGTCCACAGAAAAAGGTAGTAGCGTAGACCATGATGTCCAGGTAAGCCCCCACGACCATGCCAGTCTTGAACCATTGCTCAATGAAATAAGACAGCAGCACGGCGAGGCGGTGCTGGCCATACTGGTCTACGGCTCCTGGCTGCGTGGCAAGCGCGACACGATGCTGGATTTCTATGTGCTGGTAGAGAATTACCATACCCTGGAATCAGCCTGGCAAGGGTGGATGTGCCGCTTGCTGCCACCCAATGTTTACCATATCCATGGTGGTGATATGCGGGCGAAATATGCATTGCTGACACTGGATCGGTTTTGCCGCGCCATGCAGCATGATTTTCATTCCTATTTCTGGGCACGTTTTGCACAGCCCTGTAAAGTGCTGTTTGCCCGTGATGAGGTCAGCGAAACGGCCCTGGCAAACGCATTCAAAACAGCCTCGGCTACTTTTGTGCGACAGGTGGTTCCTTCCCTGCCCGACTACTTTACCAACCGCGAATTATGGACCAGTGGCTTGTCACAGACCTACCGTTGTGAGTTGCGCACAGAAAGCAGCAATCGCGCCGAATCACTATATGACTTCAATCCTGGCTGGTATGACAGGATTACCCGGTCACTGGCCGGGGCGGGTACCCGCCTGTCCACTACAGCACAGCCTGATCTGTTTTGTAATCAAAGCAGCGTGATGGTCAGAAAGCTCTCCTCGACCCGTTGGCTGCTACGCCGGGTGCAGGGCAAGCTGCTCTCCGTGTTACGGCTTTCCAAGGCTGCCCTGACTTTCAATGACCCACTGCAATACCTGCTTTGGAAGGTTGAACGGCATACCGGAATTTATATCGAACCAAGCGCTCGGCAGCTTGAGCACCCGTTGATCTTCGCGTGGCCATTGCTATGGAAGCTCTACCGGCGAGGAGCGTTCCGTTGATGGAAGAAAGCGTTGCAGGACGCGTGCTGAAAAATTTTGGTATCGTTTTGCGCGGACGTGGAATTGCAGCTGTTTTTAACCTGGCGGCCACTGCGCTGATGGCAAATGCCCTGCCTGCGACAGAATTCGGACTGGTAATCCTGCTACACACCTATGTGCTGGCGGTACGGGGTGTCCTCAATTTCAGAACCTACGAGGCGATTGTGCGGTTTGGCATTCCATTGCATGAAAATGGCGAGAAGGGACACCTGAAACAGCTTTTCCGCACCACGACAGTCATTGATCTGGTATCCGCTGCTGCGGCCACGTTGGTGGGTATTTCAGCCACTTCCATCGCCGGTGGTTTCCTGCACTGGGATGCAGATATGATCTCGCTCGCAAGCCTGTACAGCCTGGTAATGTTAACCACTGTCAGCAACACACCGAATGGAATTTTGCGGCTGTATAACCGCTTTGACGCACTCAGCGTTTTCTATACCGTGGGCCCGGCGGTGCGCATCGCCGGCGTGGCCATCGCCTGGGCCACAGGCGCCGGCATGCATATTTTCATTGCCATTTGGGCAGCAGCGTTTGTGCTGGAAAATACATGGTTGTTCATTCGTGGCCATCTTGAGCTCAAAAGGCACCTCAGCAGCCATGTTTGGAAGGGCGGGAACTGGCAAGACATTCATACTACCAGCCGGGAGTTTCGTCACTTCATTGCCGTGGTTTACTGGCAGACCAATATTGACCTGCTGCCGAAGCATCTGGCCGTTCTGTTTGCCGGTAACCTGCTGGGGCCGGCTGCCGCAGGCATGTTCCGTCTGGCGCGCGATTTCTCCAGCATCTTAAGCAAGCCGGCAGGGATGCTGCGTGAAGTCCTGTTCCCTGATCTGACACGTATATTGCACAGCGATGCAGAAGGGTTTCACGAACTCGGGTTCCGTGCCGTCAAGGTAGCGGGTGCTGCGGGGCTCCTGCTCGTGCTACTGTCTATCCCTGCTGCAGCGCCGATTCTTGGACTCATTGGTCCTGAATATACTGTGGCTGCTTCTCTCCTTACCCTGATGCTGTTGGCAGCAACCTTTGAACTAGCCGGTTCGCCATTGCGCGCCGCTGCCTATGCAATGGGTAGCGTTGCACAGGTCCTGCGTATTTATCTGCTAAGTATACTGGTCTACCTCGGACTATTTTACCTGCTGACACCGCTCATGGGTTTACCGGGTCCTGGTGTGGCGGCCGTGGTGGGGACGCTGTTGACGTTGCTGTTGCTGTTCGGCCTGGTGCGGCAAACGCAGCAAACGTAGGGTGGACATCAATGTCCACCCTCCAGGTTTTTGAATTCTTTGATGATGGTTCGAATTTGCTCCGGGGAGTGTGCGGCACTGACACTGCAGCGCAGAAAGCTCGCGCCGCCAGGTGTTGCCGGGGGCAGCATCATGTTGACGTAAACACCCGCCTCCAACAGTTTGTTCCAGTTGGCAAGGGCCGATTCCCTGTCCTTACAGCGAACTGCCACAACCGGGCTGATTTTCGGCCCAAGCTCGAAACCAAGATCCTGCAAGCCACGGTAAAGCTGCCTCGCGTTCGACCACAGCGAATCTTTCAATTCGGGCCGTGTACGTAGCTGCCTCAGGGCCTCACGGGTTGTAGCTACCACTGCCGGACTGGGTGACGCGGTGAATATGAATGGCCGGGAAACATAGCGGAACAAACCCAGAACGTCGTGCCTGCTGGTACAGAATCCACCCATTGCACCCAGGCTTTTGCTGAATGTCCCAACGATGAAATCAACCTTTTCCAGCACACCCTGCGCTTCGGCTACGCCGCAACCCCGCTCACCATAGACACCGACAGAATGTGCCTCATCGACCAGCAGGCAGGCGCCAAAACGCTCCTTAAGCGCTACAATTCCTGCCAGGGGGGCACAATCCCCGAGCACGCTGTACATGCCCTCGACAACGATCAGGCTACGGCTGGTGCGATCTTTTAGTCGTACGAGACGACGTTCAAGGCTTTGCAGGTCACTATGTTTGAACGGGAATATGTCTGCCCCGCTCATACGACAGCCGTCGTAAAGACTTGCATGGGCATCAGAATCCAGTAACACGACATCATCTTTGCCCAGTAATGCGGTGAGCACGCCCAGGTTGGCGGCATAACCGGTTGAAAAAACCATGGCGTTGGAGCACTGGTAAAAATCAGCCAGCTCATCTTCAAGCGCACCATGCGCAGCGTAACTGCCATTGGCCATACGTGATCCGGTGGTACCCGTGCCCTGTGACTCGAGCGCAGCAATGCCGGCAGCAATACACTTTTTGTTAAAAGTCAGTCCAAGGTAATTGTTGGTACCCGCAAGTATGGTTGTGCGCCCTTTAACGACACCTTCAGTTGCCGAGTTGAGAGCATCGAACACGACATCGGTAGGATCTGCGCCCGCACCGGCAAGAGCAGTCCTGGCCTCCCTGGCAACGGAAAATTTCTCAAAAAGTAACATGTTGAAACATTGGCTTATACGCTTTTCGCGGCAATGACCACCGCGGCAAGATCGAGAATGGTCTGGATATGTGACAGGCTTTCGAGGTCAATGGCGACATCATAGTGATCTTCCACTTCCAACATAAACTCCATCACCTGGAACGAGTCCAGTTGTAAATCAGACACCATATCGGTCGTTGCGGTGATGGCCCGCTTGCTGGCTGGCGTGTCGACCCAGTTATTCTTGAGGTACTCCGCCAGAATCTCCGCGAGTTTACCAGCTACTGCTTCAGTCGATAATTTCAAAAAACTCTCCGCCAGAATATATTTGCAGGTTTTGGGACTTTTGGTTGGGGGGATTGTAACGCAGGATGACCGGAATGCGCGCTAAATTTTTTATAAACTTATGCTCCGGAACCGAATAGCTGCTGCACCCCGGCGTGTAAATCCAGGTTTGGTTTCCAGCCTGTTGCAGCGGTGAAATCACTGTTGTCACCCAACCATTGCGCCTGCACCAGTTCCCTGACTTTTCCTGGCGTCAGCATAGGCCGATAGCCCAGCAATCCCGCGACCAGCAAGTTCGATCTTGCGGTGACGTCCAGCAATAAACGGGGTATTTTCAGCAGTCTGCATTTTCCGGTACTGACGGCTTCTCCAATAGATGGCCAGTCGTAACCTTCTGGCCTGCCATCATCAATGGCATAGATCTTGTGTAAACAGTGTTGCCATGACGCCAGCCAGGCAAGCACGGCCCGGGCGAGGTCATCGACATGCAACAGAGAAAGGCGCTGATCATGCGGGCCGGCATGTATCAACAGGCCACGCCGCGCCATTTTCAACAGGGGCAACACCTCCCTGTCGCCCGGTCCATAAACAGCAGGCGGGCGCAATATGCTCCAGGCCAGCGAAGGCCGGTCCAGCAGTAACTGCTCACCTGCATGCTTGCTGAAGGAATAGTCTGAAAGTTGTGGGCGGCTGGCCGCCAATGAGGATAACAACAGCAATGGCGGCGCATCGGGTACACGCCCCAAAGCCTCCAGCATCGCCCTTACACCATTGATGTTGGCACTCGAAAAATCATTCGGGCTGGCGCCCCTGACGCTGCCTGCGCAATATACGACGGCATCGCAGCCACCTGCAATGGCGGCCAGGCCATCCACGTCCACAATACTGACAGGGAACTGCTCACAAGCAGCCGGGATCCGTTTATCGGTGACTTTCTCCGGGCGAATCATGGCGCGCACGGTAAGTCCCTGCCCCAGCAGGCCGGCGACAACATGTTGGCCGATAAAACCGGTTGCCCCGGTAATGAATACAGATGAAACAGGTACTGACAAATCTAACAGGTTGCTTGCCGGGATTCAGTGGCCCTGGTTGCTGATTGTTCTACCTTGTGCAGGGTCTGGCGCGCCAGGTAATCCTGCTTGGATTGAGATCTGGAAAGCTTGCCGGAAGATGTTCTCGGTAATGTTCCACGCCGCGTCAGATCAATCAACACGTTAATTCCGAAATGCGCATGGATGGCACGGCTGATATCTTCAATGATGTGCTGCCGCTTCGGTAAATCCCTTTCCTTGGTTTCCACAACCAGAATTGCCTGTTCCTGTTCGCCATCAGCACTTACAGAAAATGCTGCCACGCCACCAAGCTTGACGCCACCGGTCTGTTGGGCCAGTTCTTCGAGATCATAGGGCCAGATATTCCGCCCCTTGATAATTATGACGTCTTTACTGCGGGAAGTTATAACCAGGTGGTCACCAATGCGATAACCAATATCGCCGGTGTTCAACCAACCATCCTCAGACAGGACATTGCGCGTGGATTCCGCGTCTTTATAATACCCGCGCATCACGCTGGGGCCCTTGAGAAAGACATGGCCACAGCGGCGATCGTCGAGTGAATCCCCGTTATCATTGATAATCGCGAATTCGAAACCAGGCAGCAGCTTACCGCAATCAACGTAGTGTGAAGTGGCAAGTACATCTCCGTCGAAAGGCCTGGCTTCACCCGTAGCAGCGATCAAGTCCCTGTCTACCGCGTCAACTTTCAGGCCTTCCCCCAGCGGCGCAAAACTGATGGCCAGCACACATTCGGCCATGCCGTAACAGGCAACAAATGCTTTTTGGTCAAAACCACTGGGCTGTAGGATTTCTGCGAACTTCCGCAGAGGTTCCGGACTAATTCGCTCAGCACCTACGCATGCAACCCGCCAGTTACTGAGGTCGTAGCCTTCGATATCCGATGGCCGTAAACGCTTGGCGCACAATGCGTAACCAAATGTCGGGGCAGAGGACATCGTACCTTTATTATCCGACAGGATTTTCAACCAAAGTCTCGGCCGCATTGCAAATGTACGTGAACCAAGATAATCCACAGATATCTGGCCGATCAATGGAACCAGGATAAATCCGACCAGGCCCATGTCATGGTAAAACGGCAACCACGATACAAAGCGGTCTTCAGCGGTCAACTTCAACCCATAGCGGGCAATTTCCATCAGGTTGTTCAATACAGTTTGCTGGGTAATTTCCACCCCGCGCGGGAAGCTGGTGCTTCCTGAAGTGTATTGCAGATAGGCTGGATCATCGGCACCGGGTGGCACAAATTCTACTTCAGCCTCTGGCAACGCATCAAAATCTTCCTGTCTGCCCGCCATCAGTAAATCAAGGCCCTGTACCGCTTCCGCCATAAAATTGGCATGCGTATCGGGCGCAACAACAATTGAGGCACAGCAGCTTTTCAACATTCTACGTACCTGCCCGACATACGCGCCATGGGCCCCGAGTTGAATGCTGGCAGGTAGTGCAACGGGGATCAAGCCGGCATACTGACAGGCAAAAAAGAAACGATGAAACATGGGTTCGGTTTCGGCAATGATGCCAACCCGGGCACCTCGCTTACAGCCCAGGCCGAGCAATTTTCGCGCCAGCACCTTTGCCTGGTCACGCAAATCCGCATACGACAGCACGGCTCCCAGGCGACCGCGGCCATCGTAGAAGTTATAACCGGTGTCTCCCTGTGCTGCATACTCAAGCACATCGACGAGACTGGTGTATCCCGTGATCTTTACCGGTAATATTTTGTTAGCTGTCGTTGGCTGCACAAGACTCATGGGCAACGCACCGATTCGTAGCAATTTTTCATTAGCCAAATGGCCTCTGCTTTTGTTTGATAGGCTGCTGGTCCGTCAACATTCACAAGCCTGGTACTTTCCCCACCCATGCTTATTACAGGTGATTTTCGCAGAACTAACGTAAGAAATCGTTAATTAAATGTAAATTCCCTGCCTTTCTATGCCGCAAAACCACCATTGAGGCTAATACAGCAGGGCTGATTCTAACAAAAATGTTCCTGAAAGACGATTTTTCATGATTTTTTGTGCCCCTCTTGGCAAATTACCGCCTGACTGAGGGAGTTTCTCATCCGTATTGCCGCCCCGCATCATGACTTGCGTATGCTTTAATATGGCCCGGGTGTTCGTACTTTTCAATGTATCCCACCAATAGCGGGTACGCGCTATTCCACTTCCTGAACTCAGGTTCTCGATTTGTGAGCGACGTTGTCGCGCAGGTAGACGGGCTGTGCCATCTCAGCAGGCAGGGCGGTGCGGCACCGCAGCCACGCCTGTGCCAGTTTGAGCACGGCTAAGGCAGCAGGCCAGGTATCCGCATGGATGCCAGCCATGTGCCCGGCCAATTCCTGCAATTCCGGATAGCGTTCAAAGCCTATGCCAACCGCATAGACTCCGGGTCCATCCGGCCGTTGCACCAGGCCAGGCCCACAAACCCGCTCTTCACCGTGCAGCGTCATGATGCCGTCGTCATTGAGGCGGAACAAACCAGTGAAAACTTCGTTCATGCGCGCATCCAGGGCCACCAATGCAGCCTTGATCCCCTTTAACGCCGCGCATTGTGCCGTCGCAGCAAGACTGGAAACAGGCACCACCGGGCAGTCGGATGCCCACGCCAGGCCCTGTACCACACCGATGCCTATACGCAGACTGGTAAAACTTCCGGGGCCGCGACTGAACGCAATGGCATCTATGGAACCAGGGCCGATACCGGCTTCTGCCAGTAACGTCTGAATCCAGGGCAACAACAGTTCGGCATGCTGTCTGGGCGCGTGTTGGTGACGCTGGAGAATTTCACCTTGTACTTCCAGGGCTACGGAACAAGTTTCAGTTGCTGTTTCAATGGCCAGTAGATTCATGTTTGATCTTTTCCGCCTGTGCTCTGAAAAACCCCACTACCTGATCCCGCTCTGCCGTTTGCTGCATGGGGGGAAGGCTGTCCAGGAAAATCTTTCCGTAGCCCCTGCTGCGCAACCTGCGATCACAAATTACCAGTACGCCACGATCATTTACGTCACGAATCAGGCGGCCTGCACCCTGCTTCAGGGCAATCACTGCCTGGGGCACAAATAATTCCATGAACGGGTTGCCCCCATGCTGGCGCAACTCGTTGCTGCGTGCAACCATGACCGGGTCGTTGGGTGGTGCGAATGGCAGCTTGTCAATAATCACCAGTGACAGGGCCTCTCCCAGCACGTCTACTCCACCCCAGAAACTGGCAGAACCCAACAGAATTCCTTCGCCTGATTTGCGGAACGCTTCCAGCAACATACTGCGTGGCATTTCACCCTGGACAAAAAGTGGATGACTGGTTTTGTCGACCAGCAGTTCAGCGGCCTGACGCAATGCCCTGTGCGAGGTAAACAACATGAACGCACGGCCCCCGCTGGCCTCGAGAACCGGCAGAACCTGCTCCAGTAATTCGGGTACAAATGATGGCTCGCGGGGTTCCGGCAGGCCTTCCGGCAACCACATCAAAGCATGATTCTGGTAATCAAATGGTGAATCCAGGTTTAACGTATCGGCATCCTGCAAGCCCAACTGTCGGACAAAGTGATCGAATTTACCATTGACCGACAAGGTTGCCGAGGTAAATACCCAGGCCGCATCCAGTTGCTCACGAAAACTGGAAAACACGCTTGAGATATCCAGCGGCGTGGTGTGAATGGCCATACCGCGGCCACGCCGTTCGAACCAGCGTACTTCTGTTGCCGGCACGGGCTTGTCGAGGTGGTCAAAGTGTGCCTGGATCTCTGCAAACCTTTGAATACAGGCATCCATGCCCCTGCTGGCACCGTTGAGGGGATCAATAACCGGTTTGAGCGCTGCGATTGAAGCATCCAGGGATTGCAACGCATCTCGCACCCCTGCCTGATCCAGCATTTCCTGCCAGGGCCCACGATCTGCAAGTGTATCGGCGCATACAGCCTGGAATTCTTTGAGCATTTGCCGGCAGTGCGCGATCTCGTTGCGCACCACTGTCAGGCCACCGCTGGTTGCTGCCGCTTCAGCCAGAATATCACCGCACAAATCGTTGATCTGCCGGGTAGACAGGGTGGTGCTGAAAAACTGCAAGGCAGTGTCCGGTGACTGGTGTGCCTCGTCAACGATGAACACCGAAGCGCCCGGCAGGACTTCGCCAAACCCCCCTTGCTTGATGGCCATATCCGCAAATAAAAGGTGATGATTGACAACCACGACATCGGCGTCCTGTGCGGCACGCCTGGCACGGGCGACAAAGCAATCGTCAAACTGCGGGCAGTCGGAACCCAGGCAGTTTTCCGCCGTTGATGTGACCAGCGGCCACAGTGGGCTGTCCTCGCCAATAACGGCCGAAATTGACAGGTCACCATCTTCACTGGCAAGCGCCCAGTGCCTGATGCCCTCCAACTCGGCTATAGAATCTCTGCTCGGCAGCCTGCCCTCTGAACGGGCCTGCTCCATGCGATACAGACAAAGATAATTTGCCCGCCCCTTCAGTAACGCCGTTTTCAACGTGCTGCCAAGCGCTTTTTTAACCAACGGCAAGTCTCGGAAGTACAACTGATCCTGCAGGGTCTTGGTACCGGTTGAAATAATTGCCCGCACCCGGCTTTCAAGTACCGGCACCAGATAGGAAAGTGTTTTTCCAATCCCGGTTCCTGCTTCTGCAACCAGTGTGCCGCCGCTGGCCATGGTCTGCTCAATCGCTGCAGCGAGTTGCAGTTGTTCCTGGCGTGGTGCGAAGCCCGGTAAAACTGCTGCAAACGGCCCACCTGCATCGAGTAACTGCACGCTGACGCCTTCCAGATCTGCCACCTTAGTATTACTCAGAGCCTTTTGGGTCGCGTATTCATGCATTGGGTTGCGCGTGCTTCGGCTTTGCTGGCGCCACTGGAATCCCTCAGGTGCTCCCGCGCGACACTGATGGTGCGCCAGTTCCTGCTGCAAATCTCGCCGACCCGGGGACCCGTGTCATAAGAACGGACGGCAAAATTCAGTGCCTGCTGATAATCTTCTTTCTGTAACTTGACTTCAGCCATGTGCTGCAGCAGTTGCGGGTCTTGCGGCTGAATACGCAACGCACGTTCGAGATAAGCAGTGGCCAGGTCCAGGTCGCCCGTGCGTTCAGCAGCTTGTGCCTGTGCTGTCAGTTGCCGGACTGCCGGATTCTGCAAAGAGTAAACCTGCACACCCGCACTATCTTCGCTGGCAGGCGTCCTGACACGTGTGGTCACCTCCCGGTCTGCAATCGGCGCGGGGGATGGACTGCTGCACGCAACCAGCAGCAGGGCGGCCAACAGGCTGAGGATTCTAATCATCGCGTTCAAACCACTTTCTCCAAAAAGACTTCCTGTTTTTCCTGTTCAGCCTGTCCAGGCATGCGGTCGTCGCGGCAGGTTCGGTTCCGTCGATAAACGGGATCTGCACCGCAGCGGGACATGACGGATCGGTGAGCGCATTTTGTTGCATATCCACCCACACAAAACTTACGCCATCGGGCATGCGTAAATCAACGGCGGCAATAGGCAATTGCCTGAACAACGCAGCCCATAACCGCATCGCTGCGTTGCTGCCGGTCACGCCTGCCGGTTTGTTATCGTCGCGCCCCACCCATACTACCGCTACCCGGTCACGGGTATATCCGACAAACCAACTGTCACGGCGTTCATTGGTGGTGCCGGTTTTGCCGGCAATCAATGTGTCATTTCCCAGCAATCCGTGCAATTTCCGTGCGGTACCCCGTTCAACCACACGCGTCATGGCGAAATTCAGCACCGCAACGGCTTCACGATGCGCCAAAGGCATCAGCCTCAATGGGTAACGGTTAAGCAACTCACCCTGCGCTGTTTGCACTGCCGTGACCGAACGCAATGGCACGCTGTAGCCGCCCGCTGCCAGCGGTTGATACATCTGAGTGACCTCAATGGGCGTTAGTTCAACCGCGCCTAAAAGCGTTGCAGGAACCGCCGGGACTGCAGCATTGACGCCCAATTGCCTGATCTTCCGGATCAGGTTTGCAACACCGATTCGCAGGCCCACTCGCACCGTGGCCTGATTATACGAGTGAACCAGGGCTTCCAACAATGGCATTTCGCCATGGGATTTGCGGTCATAGTTCACCGGTGACCAGACAGATCCATCCGCTTGTCGCAGGGTAACCGGCTCATCTTCTACCGGCGTGATCAAATTGTAGTCGTCGACATGTTCCAGCGCCAGCAGGTAAATCAGCGGCTTGATGACGGAACCGACCTGCCTGCGCGCATCCAGCGCACGGTTGAAATAGTTTCGTCCGGCCACACGGTCGCCTACCAGTGCGCGAATTTCCCCACTCGCGACGTCAGCCAACACCAACGCGCCCTGCAAATCTGCAGGTAAGCCGCGTCGCCGCAAGTCGTCCAGCCCCGCCGATACAGCCTGCTGGGCATATTCCTGCTCCGAAGGCGCCAGCGTCGTGAAAATTCGCAGGCCTGCGCTACTCAAGTCAGATGCGCGGTAATCACGTTTCAGTTGGCGCCGGACCAATTCCACAAAAGCCGGGTAACGGCTGTTACCGGAACGTGGCCTGGCTGTTACGCCTAAAGGGCGTGATTTCGCTGTCTCAACTTCACGGTCACTGAGTAAGCCGGTGCTGCCAAAAATATCCAGCACCTGGTTGCGGCGCCGCAGGGCACGTTTTGGGTTGCGCCTTGGATTGTAAAAGGACGCCCCGCGCACCATGCCAACCAACAACGCAATTTGCTGAACATCAAGGTCTTCGAGTGGCCGGTCAAAATAAAACTCGCTGGCCCGGCCGAATCCATGGATAGAATATTTACCCTGCTGGCCGAGAAAAATTTCGTTGATATAAGCCTCAAGGATTTGTGCCTTGTCGTAATGCCACTCAAGCAGCACGGCCATGATCGCTTCGTTGATTTTGCGTATCAGTGTACGTTCGCTGGTCAGAAAATAGTTCTTGACCAGTTGCTGGGTCAGCGTACTGCCACCCTGCACCGCCCGCCCGGCCCTGACATTGGCCAGCATCGCACGCCCAATGCTGCGCAATACCACGCCGTGATGATATTTGAATTGCCGGTCTTCCACGGCTTGCAATCCCGCCACCAGCAAGTTGGGAACTTCCTGCAAAACGACCAGGGTACGATCTTCATCATGCAAGGGGTAAATCGAAGCGATCTCCGCCGGATCCAGACGTATCAATCCCTGCGCTGCCAGATTGGCATTGCTGCGCAAGGATTTGACAGTATTGTCGACCAGGCGTAGCTGAAAGCGGATTGCCGGCCCTGTGCCGTCTTCAAACCTGAATGCACGACGATGGATATCAAACCGCCCGCCCGCGACAGAAAAACTCCCGGCTATGCCGGGGCTCGAAGACCGACGGTAGCCCGCTGCTTTCAGCTCCGCCAGCAGGGTTTGCGTGGAGATCGTCTTGCCTTCGTACAAGCTCAACGGGCGGGCATACACGCGGCTGGGTAAATCCCATTTTCGGCCATCAAATTCATTGCGAACCTGCACGTCCAGCCAAATGACCCAAGGCAGACCCAAGCCAATGCCAAGACCCAGCAACAACATCGACAGGCGCAACAAACGGCGCAGCAAACCCGGATTCTTGCGTACTGCTTTTTTATGTTTTTTGCTTCGCCGCGCCGTTCCTGCTTTGTTCGCACGGGTTTTCTTCAATTTGCTTTTTGCTTTCCTGACCATTTCAACCATTATCCATAATGGTCGCGCTTTGTCTTGGTATAATCCTCCGCCTGGCTTGCTCGCTTGCGTAGCAGGCAATAAAAATACCAGCAAGGACTACCCATCACAGCCATTGAGCTTCGTGCCGGATAAAATGACTGAAACGAGAATACCCAGCGATTTATCTCTGCTGCCCGTGGTTTACGTGCATGCCAGGGGTCGTCAGAAAGCAACCGCAGAGCAGCTCCGCGCCTTGCAGGAACTGGCATTGCCTTTGTGCAGCCGACTTCCCGGCGAAGGCGTGGAGCGAACAGTTTATGGCTATGACCAGGCGGGGCTGTTACTGGCTGAGATGGTCAAAAAATTCCCCGGTAGAGCGGTTATTTTTCTACGCGCCGGCTTGCAACCCCAAAGGCACCAACTTGATCAACTCACGGCAATGCTGAAGCAGGTTGATCAGCCTTTGGCCCTGACACTGCTTTCCAATGCCGAAATGACCGTCAATCCGTTTGCCGGACTGGTCGCACCCGGGCACGACGGCAAGCGTGATCTTAGCGGCGACGATCTTGCGCGCCTGGTCGGCCTGCTGGCGCCCGGGCATCTTCACACCTTGAGCACCTGGACCGATCACTTCACCATGCTGTCAGCTGAGACAGCCAAACACCTGTCTGCCAAGCCCTCAGGCGGATCACTGATGCAACAACTCCGCGCGGTGGGCGGCGCGCTCAAAGTGCCGGATCAACTATTTTTGCATGCACCGGGCCAGCGGGTTTTTGAACCTCTGAACCTGCAGCCACATGAAACCATCTACCCGCCACCTTTCAGTGTACTGAGTGCGCGGTTGCAGGAATGGTTCAGGGCGGGGAACCCGGGCCTGGTGAGAACTGCGGCGGAAGACCAGCCAGCCACCCTGCACATCACCCATAGTTGGGGTGGAGGCGTCGCCCGCTGGCTGCAATCCTTCGTCGAAGCTGACAGCGGACACAGGCATTTTCAACTCCGCTCTGAAAGTCCGCAATCGGGGTGTGGCTACGGACAAAAATTATCCCTGTACGCGGGCAACGAGTTGCGCTGCCCGGTGGCAAGCTGGTGGCTGCAACCACCGGTCAAATCTGTCGATGACCACAACCCGGACTACCAGGAAATTCTCTCTGAAATCTGTCGGCGATATGGCATCGGCCGCATATTTGTTTCATCACTGGTCGGCCACAGTATTGATGCCCTGCGCAGTGGACTGCCTACATTGCAAATATTGCATGATCATTTCCCGCTCTGGCCATTGCTCAGCGTGAATCCCGAGCCGTACCTGCGGGCCAATGAATCCATAAACCTGGAACTGGCATTGCAGGCACACGTCAAAAGCCAGGAATTCCCGGACAAAGACGCAACAGCCTGGTCGAAAACGGCTTTCGCATACCTACAGGCACTGGCAGAATTCAAGGTACATATCACCGCACCGGGACAATCCGTACTGGATTTACAAATTCGCCTCGCCCCGGCATCAGCCGCATTGGCCGCACAGGTTATTCCGCACGGCTTTGCGGCAATCGAGGGCCCGCAAGCGATTTCACCCCGGCCACGGTCGGATGGACGCCTGCGCCTGGTCATCCTGGGGCGTATGCAAGCCGGCAAAGGACAGCAACTACTTTTGCAGGCACTGCCGGAACTAACCAGCCACGTGCAGGTTTACCTGTTGGGGGCCGGCAAGTCGGGAGAAGCATTTTTTGGAATTGACGGGGTGGACGTCGTGCTTGAGTATGACCTCGACGAGCTAGCGTCCATGCTGGCAGCCATCGGCCCGGACTTTGCTGCCCTGCTGTCAATCGTACCGGAGACTTTCAGTTTTACCTTGTCGGAATTGCAACAACTGGCAATACCCGCCATTGCCACCCGCGCCGGCAGTTTCCCTGAACGAATCAGACACAACGAAACTGGCTGGCTGATTGAAGCTACGCCCGCGGCACTGATCAGCCAGGTGGTCAATTTATGCCGCTCACCTGAACAAATCGAATCCGTACGCCATAACCTGGCGGGCACGGAATCACACACGCCAGAGGACATGGTTGAGGCTTATAACAACGTGTGCCCGCTGCCGGATAAAAGCCATCCATTTATACCCACCCAGGCCGGGCTGCCTGAAATCCAGCGGGCTGCTGCAGATTGTCAGCGCTCAATGGCAGAACGTAAGCTGCAACAGGCCCGGGTACAACAGGCCAGCCTGCAAAAGGAAGTCGAGCAAAGGACCGCTTGGGCGCTGGCAACTGACCGGCAGTTGAAACTGGAGCAGCATCGGCACGCCCAATGGGTTGAGCAGCTTGAATCTGAAATCAGTGGACTGCAGGCACGCCTGGGCCAACTCGAGTCGGATTACCAACACGTTGAGGAACAAAAATTGCTGATATTGGCAAGCACCTCCTGGAAAATGACCCGGCCGCTGCGGGCCACCCGGTGCGTGGCGAAAAACTTCATGCTGGCGCGTGCCTGGAACCCGGCGCGATGGCCATGGTTGCTATCACAGCTGGTCAGGAACCTGTCAACACTGGGATTTGCAGGATCACTGCGAAGATTGCAATACACCGGTACCGGGGCAGTCCCGGAACCCCACCTCGCGGTACACACCAGGTCCCTCGGCAGTCCCCAGCCGCCGGCTGCATTCCCACCAGCAGATCAGCCCGACGTCAGCATCATTATCCCCGTTTATAACCAATGGGTTTACACGGCTGCCTGCCTTCGCAGCCTGTCGGAAACAGCAGGCAAGTACACCTTTGAAGTCATTGTCGTGGATGATCAATCCAGTGATGAAACAGCCCGTCTCCTGGCGCGGATTAAAGGTTTGAAATACCTGAGAAACGAAGAAAATCTTGGCTTTGTCGACAGTTGCAACCGCGGCGCCAAACAAGCCCAGGGAAAATACCTGGTGCTACTGAACAATGACACGCAGGTGCTGGAAGGCTGGCTGGATGAATTAATCGATACCTTTGCACGCGAACCGCAGGCAGGACTGGTGGGTGCCAGGCTGGTCTATCCCGATGGCAGGCTGCAGGAATCGGGTGGCATAGTATTCAACGATGGCTCGGGCTGGAACTACGGTCGTGGGGAGGATGCGGAGCAACCCCAATACCATTTCCTGCGAGAAGTGGATTACTGCTCCGGTGCCTGTATAGCATTAAGGACAAAGTATTTTCATCAAGTAGGCGCGCTTGACGAACGCTACGCACCTGCCTATTACGAGGACACTGATCTCGCTTTCCGTGTGCGGGAATCGGGCTTGAAAGCGCTGGTTCAGCCGTTAGCAGTCGTCATTCACCATGAAGGGGTTACTGCCGGTACGGATACCACCCGCAGCATCAAGAAGTACCAACTGATCAACCAGAAAAAATTTGTGGAACGCTGGACAGCCGAACTTGCAACCCAACCGGAAAGGATATCCAATCCGGATGACCGCACCGCGATCCTGCTTGCCAGCCAACACCGCAGCAAGGGACGTGTGCTGGTGATCGACGCTACCACGCCTGAGCCAGACAAGGATTCTGGCAGTGTCCGCTTGACCAATATGATGCAGTGTTGCCGGGAGTTGGGTTATGCCGTCACATTCTTTGCTGACAACCGCGACTATGCAGGCCGCTATACGCGCGACCTGCAAAAGGCCGGTATCGAAGTTCTGTACCGTCCCTGGCTGGAATCTCTGCATGATTTCTTCCGTAACCGGGGCGGTGAATTTAATTATGTATTTATCAGCCGTCACTACATCGCCAGCAACTACGTTTCCATGCTCAAACGTTACTGCCCCGGGGCGCGCTTTATTTTTGATACGGTTGACCTGCATTATCTGCGCGAGCAACGCCTTGCAGAACTGGAACAAAGCCTGCCGCTGAAACGCACTGCCCAGCAGACCCGCCGCTCCGAGATGTCCGTCGTCAAGGCCGCAGACGCCACGCTGGTGGTCAGCAGTGTTGAGAAAGACGTGCTGGCACAAGACGCACCCGGCGCGAAGGTACACATACTTTCCAATATCCACGAGGTGCCCGGATGTACGAACGATTTTAAACACAGAAAAGATATTTATTTTGTTGGTGGCTATCAGCACCCGCCAAATATTGATGCGGCCTGCTGGTTCGTCAACGATATATGGCCGCTAATTCATGCACAATTACCGCAAATGTGTTTCCACCTGATTGGCTCCAGGGCGCCTGAGCGGGTTCGCTCATTGCGTGCTGATGGCGTGATATTTCACGGCTTTGTTGAATCACTGCAGCCCTTTCTCAGTGGCTGCCGCCTGGCCGTGGCGCCGTTGCGTTACGGCGCCGGTGTGAAGGGTAAAGTCAATATGAGTATGGCCCATGGGCAACCCGTGGTCGCCACACCTGCCGCTGCCGAGGGTTTATTTGCAGCACATGAAACAGAATTGCTGGTGGCGGAAGGTGCGCCTGCATTTGCCCGTGAAGTCGTTCGCCTTTACCAGGATGAGGCATTGTGGAGGCGGTTATCGGAGGCATCTGTGAAAAATGTACAAGAACATTTTTCCATCTCGGCGGCACGTCACAGCCTCAGCGCATTGTTCGATTCATTCTCTGACTAGCCGGCTGGTGAAATATGCAGGCTGCTCATGCCTGCTCCGTGAGCCGGCGGGCTTCGAACACATTCGGAATCGAATTAAGGCGATTCAATAATTCGCTGAGCTGCTGGTAATCTCCAACCGTTACCTGTAAGCGGATATTGACTTCTTCGGTCAGCTCATCCTGGTGGCTGTGAATATCGGTTACAGAAACATCCGAGGCCGCCAGCATGGATGAAATGTCCTTGATCAGTTCGCGCCGGTTGTAGGCCCGCATCAAAAGATTCACGCGGTAGCCCGAGTCGGCCTGCTCCCGCCAGCGCACCTGGATCAGCCGCGGATTATCCTCCCGTACCCAACGCAATACATTGGGGCAATCATCACGATGAATGGTAACCCCCCGGCCACGTGTGATGTATCCACGCACCGGGTCCCCGGGCACCGGCTGGCAACAACGGGCCATGCTGGTCATCAGGTTACCCACGCCATCGATAACGATATCTCCACCCGCTTGCCGGCCGGGCATCCGGCGGCGTTTGGGTATTCGTGTGACCAGGTCCGCAACGGTCGGTTCCACGTCCTTTGCCTTGTCGCGCTCAATGGCGTGCACTACCTGTCCAACTGTCAGGTCACCATTTCCCACGGCAGCATAAAGATCTTCTACAGAATTGAAATTGAACCGTGCGGGCACGCCTTCGAGGTCTGAGGGCGTCAAGCCGAGGCGCTTGAGGTCAGCTTCCACCAGATCTTTGCCCTGGTTAAGGTTCTCCTCGTGGTTCTCACGCCGGAACCATTGGCGTACCTTGGAGCGCGCCCTCGCCCCGCGAATAAAGCCCAGGCGCGGATTGAGCCAGTCACGACTGGGCCTGGCGTGTCTTCCGGTCAGGATTTCCACCCGGTCCCCGGTCTGCAAATGATGGGTCAACGGTACAATGCGGCCGTTGACCTTCGCCCCCTGGCAACGATGTCCAACCTCGGTATGTATGTGATAGGCGAAATCCAGCACCGTTGCACCCAGGGCCAGGTCAAGCACCTGCCCTTTCGGGGTCAGGACGTAAACCCGGTCCTCAGAAGCCGCCGTCTGGAAACTCTCAAGCAGGCTTTCGTCGTCCAGCCGGTCTTCACCGGACTCCAGTAGCTGCCGCATGACGGCTATCTTGTTATCAAAAGCAGGGTCATTCGGACCACCTTCCTTGTAACGCCAGTGTGCCGCCACCCCCAGTTCTGCATGTTCATTCATTTGGAACGTACGGATCTGTACCTCGACGACCTTGCCGCTGGGCCCAATCACAGCAGTATGCAAGGACTGGTAGTTATTGCCCTTGGGCATCGTAATATAATCATCAAACTCACCCGGGATAGGCTGCCACTGGGTATGGACCAGCCCAAGTACGCTGTAACAGTCCGGCAATGCGTCCACCAGCACACGTACCGCCCTGACGTCAAACAGCTCGTGGAAATCCAGACCTTTGCGCTGCATTTTCTTGTAAATACTGTAGATGTGTTTGGGGCGGCCCCGGACCTCCCCCAGGATGCCGGCACCGGCAATGGCTGATTCCAGTTTCCCGATAAAACTGAGAATGAAGCGCTCCCGGTCAGAGCGCCGCTCTGACACCAGCCCGGCAATGCGACGATACTCTTGTGGCTGGTCAAATCGAAAAGCCAGGTCCTCCAGTTCCCATTTCAGTTGCCACACACCCAGTCGGTTGGCCAGTGGTGCATGAATCAACATGACCTCCCGGGCCAATAGTCTGGCCTCTGCCTCATCCCTGGTTTTTGCCTGCTGCAGTCTGACCAGTTGCCAGGCCAGTGCAATCAGCACAACACGCACGTCTTTTATCATCGCCAGCAGCAGGCGTCGCAGGCCTTCAGCACTATGCGCTGTACTGGCAGGCAAGTGCTCGGTTTCAAGCTTGATCAGGTGCAGCAACTGATCAAGCTGATTGCTCACTGGGGGAGATAAATCAGCACGGTTCGGCGCGAGGTCTTCACCACATTCCGAGGCCACGAACAACATGGCGCAACTGACCGTATGCGGGTCGGGCGACAGGCCGGACAGCACGTTTAGCAGGTCCTGCAAAAGCCGCAGGTTTCCCCCGGCACCCAGCTTGCCAGATCGTAATTTGCTGAACAATTGCAAGCATTCATCAGCCGGGCTTCCTACCGAATCACGGTAGGCCTGCAACCAGCTTTGAACGGCCTTGTGAGCTTTGCTGTTCATCTTCGAAATATGTGGTTTAAACCCTGCAAAACAATGGCAGCAGATTATACTATGGGGCCACAGAATCAGGACGAGGCAATATGACTGCAAACTTTCGCAGTGACAACGAAACACCGGTAGCCCCCGCCATGATGGGGGCCATTGTCGAAGCCAACCGGGGTACCGCTTCAGCCTATGCCGAGGATAACTGGTCCGGCAGGCTCGACCAGGCATTTTCGAAGCTGTTCCGCACCGAGGCCGTCGTCATACCGGTTTCCACCGGAACCGTCGCCAACGCCATTGCACTGGCCACGGTCACGCCGCCCTGGGGCAGTGTGTACTGCCATCAAAGTGCGCATATCCAAAACGATGAAAGCGGCGCCCCGGAATTTTTTGGAAATGGATTGCGACTGGCACCTGTTGCCGGCGAAATGGGGAAATTGAAGCTGGATTCGCTTGCGCAGTCCTTACTTGCAACTCAAGGGCACGGCGTACACAGCTATCTGCCCTCAGCACTCAGCCTGACCCAGAGTACCGAAAGCGGCACGATATATACTGCCCGTGAAATCCGCAGACTGTGTAAATTTGCCCACGCGCACGATATGAAGACACACATGGACGGCGCCCGCTTCGCCAACGCGGTGGCCAGCCTGGGCTGCCATCCCGCTAAGATCACCTGTGAAGCCGGCATCGACATGCTCTCTTTCGGCGCCAGTAAAAATGGCTGTATGGCGGCCGAAGCACTGGTTATTTTCAAGCAGCCGCAATGGCGTGAAACCGCTGAACGACTGCGTAAGCGCTCCGGCCACCTGTTGAGCAAAATGCGCTACGTCTCAGCCCAGCTACTCGCCTACATCGAGAATGACCGTTGGCTGGCAATGGCAACACACGCCAACCGGCAGGCAGCGAAGTTCGCGCAGGCCGTTCAGGCGCACCCACAGGCCAGCCTCGAGTTCCCGGTACAGGCCAATGAGGTATTTGTAAACTGGACCGACCAGGGGTTTACGCTGCTTGAATCAAAACACATCCTGTTCCAGCGCTGGCCCGGCCGGAACGACCTCGCACGGTTCGTATTCGGACATTCAACCACGGACCGGGAAACCGAATTGTTAATCCACGCTTTGTAGGGAGCAGCTTTGCTCCCTATAGCCAGATGACGGTGGCCATTCTGCCCGTCTCACCGTCACGCCGGTAAGAGAAGAATTTTTCCTGCTGCGTATAGGTACAATACTGGCCGCCCGAGATTCGTTCGACACCAACCCGCATCAGTGCCAGTCTGGCCAATGCATACAGGTCAGCCAGCCAGCGATCACCATGCGGTTTGAAGGCAATCGCGTTGTCCATATCGGTGTGCACAAAGGCATCGAAGACATCCTGCCCAACCTCAAACGCATTGGGGCCGATGGCCGGACCCAACCAGGCCAGCAATTCACCGGCCTGGCAATCCATGGCTGCAACCGTGGCTTCCAGCACACCCGCAGCGAGTCCGCGCCAGCCTGCATGGGCGGCCGCTATTTTAGTTCCGGCCTGATTGCAGAAAAGAACCGGCAGACAGTCGGCGGTCACGATCGCACAGACCTGGCCGGCAGTCGTACAGGTGGCGGCATCTGCTTCGCTTTCCGGTTGACGGTCAGTGTCCAGGTCAAGCACTCGGTTGCCGTGAACCTGCCTGAGCCAGTGGGGCTCTGACGGTAGCAAGCGGCGCAACAGTTGCCGGTTCTTAGTAGTATGTTGAGGCTCATCACCGCAACGGACACCCAGGTTCAGACTGCGCCACGGCGTCTCGCTGAAGCCGCCGTTGCGCGTCGTTGAAAACGCCCGGATGTTGGCAGGTGCCGGCCAATCCGGCACGATCAGATCAGTTTTTGTCAGAGCCATCATTGCAGCCGGTTAAAATTTCAATCAGTCCATTGATGTCTTCTGCCAGTGGTGCGTGAAATTCACTTTCCTCAGCACTGCCCGGATGGATCAATTTCAAAGTCCGGGCGTGCAAAGCCTGGCGTGGAAAACCATTGATCGCCGCAACCGCAGTTGCCGGCAGGCCCTTTTGTTTGACCGGGCCACGGCCATACAGCCGGTCAGCGACGATGGGGTGGCCTATGTGCGTCATGTGCACGCGGATCTGGTGGGTTCTGCCCGATTCCAGCGATACCTCGATATGGCTGGTGGCCGGTAAACGCTGGAGCAAGCGGAAATGGCTGATGGCAGCCCTGCCGCCATTGACCACTGCCATTTTCTTGCGCTCACGCGGATTGCGGTCAATGGGTGCTGCAATTGTACCGGTGGAAGGGGTCTCACCTTTGACAACGGCCTCGTAAATGCGGCTCATACTGCGGGTCTGCAGTTGCCTGACCAGGCTGGCATGTGCCTTCAGGCTACGCGCAATGACCATGACGCCACTGGTGTCTTTGTCCAGGCGGTGTACGATCCCTGCGCGCGGCAAGGCGTCCAGCTCAGGGTCAAAATTCAATAATGCATTTTGTAAGGTGCCATCCCAGTTACCTGCAGCCGGGTGAACAACAAGACCGGCAGGTTTATTGACCACCAGCAGGTGCTCATCCTCGAACAGGATGTCCAACGGTATGTCCTGCGCTAAAACCTGCCCCTCCAGAACCATTTGCGCCTCGATCCGTAATATCTCACCCCCCACAAGCCGGGCGCTCGGCTTGGCCCGTGCCCCATCAACCGTCAATTCACCTCGCCTGATCCAGTGCTGCAAGCGTGCGCGGGAATAATCAGAAAACAGCACAGCAGCAGCCTGATCCAGCCGTGAGCCGGCAAGCTGCCCGGCGACCTGATGCTCCAGACTGATTGTTTCGGGCATAACCAATAGACACATGCAGTTTCAGGGGCTCTATTGTATGGCTTTATCGGGCTCTTTTCGCTATCATTCCGCCTTCAGTATTTTGTTAGCAGCCTTATGATGTTTCAAGCTTCTTCGACCGCGAAGTTTTTATTTACTTCAAAATTGCTTAGTGCCGCCATAATCGCGCTGCTGCTGGTCACCGTCCCCGGCTGCAAAAAAGATAAAGAAGTTGGGAAGGATAAGCCGGCTGCAGAAATGTATGAAAATGCCAAGCACTACCTGAACGGACAAAACTGGTCACGCGCCATTAGCGAGTACCAGCGACTGTCAACACGCTATCCATTCGGACGTTATACCGAGCAGGCCCAACTCGAACTTGCCTACGCCTATCACAAGGGTGGCAGACCTGAGGCAGCCCTGTCGACTGCCGACCGGTTTATCAGAACCTATCCCAGCCATCCGAATGTTGATTACGCCTATTACCTGCGCGGCCTGACCAACTACGATCGGCGGGTGGGCTTCATGGAGCGACTGATGCCCTCACGGGTACGCGACCGGGACCAGACTGCTGCGCGCGAGTCATTCCGTGATTTCGACGAGTTGATACGGCGTTTCCCGGATAGCCGTTACACACCCGACGCACGCCAGCGCATGGTATTTTTACGCAACAACCTGTCGTTCTACGAGCTTGACGTGGCCCGCTACTACCTGCGCCGCAAAGCGTATGTTGCCTCTGCCAACCGTGCCAGGTATGCCATTGAGACTTATCCCGGCTCACCGGAGACCGCCAGTGCGCTGGAAATTCTGTACACCTCGTATACCGAGATGGGCTTGCCGGAACTGGCCGAGGATACGCTGAAGGTGTTGGCACTTAACTACCCGGACAACCCACTGGTCACGGGTAAGCCAGATAAAGGCGGGTTCTTCCGCCGCTTGTGGCCGTGGGGTAAGGATTAGGGGGCGTTCTCAATTAGTCAGGCTGAACTTTGCCGGCATGGTCCTCATGCCAGCCGGAAGTAATCGGATAACGCCTGTCGCGGCCAAATGCCCTCGAAGTAATACGCACACCCGGTGCACCCTGGCGCCGTTTGTACTCATTGCGGATAACCATGGCGGCTACCCGGCGCACCACAGGCTCATTAAAACCGGCCGCGACAATATCGCTGATTGACCAGTCCTGTTCGATATAGCGGTACAGGATCTGATCCAGCAGGTCATATTCCGGCAAACTATCCTGATCCAGTTGGTTCGGGGCCAGTTCTGCAGATGGCGGCCGCTCGATAACAGCTTGTGGAATCGCAGGTGACACGCTATTTCGATAATTACTCAAATCGTACACCCGTGTTTTGAGGCAGTCCCTGAGCGGCGAAAAACCACCGCACATGTCACCGTAAATGGTACTGTAGCCAACCGCCAGTTCACTCTTGTTCCCCGTTGCCAGCACCAGCCAGCCAAACTTGTTGGACAAAGCCATGAGTAAATTGCCGCGCACCCTGGCTTGCAGGTTTTCCTCGGTGGCATCGGCCCGGCATCCTTCAAACGACACTTCAAGGGTTCCAAGCAATGCCTCGTAGGCCGGCTCAATGGAGATTTCACGATAGTCAACCCCGAGCAACTCAGCCTGCTGGCGCGCCAGTTCAAGGCTTAGTCCGGAAGTGTGCCTTGACGGCATCATAACCGCGTGTACGTGCGTGGCACCCAGCGCATCCGCTGCCAGCACCAGTGTCAGGGCGGAATCGATGCCACCCGACAGGCCGATAACGACATCACTGAATCCATTTTTAGCAACGTAATCCCTGAGACCGCGCACCAATATGGTGTAAACGCAACGATTGATATCCTCCGTTTCGAGGACTTCATCGCTGGCTGCAAACTGACTATTCTCACAGCCATCAAAGTACAAGTGGCCAGATGCGGGCTCAAAGCAAGTCATGATCAGCTCTTCTTTACATGGATCTGCGCGGATGCTGAACAGCCCGTCACCATCCATCAGCATGGAGCGGCCATCAAAAACCAACTCATCCTGACCACCGACGAGGTTGCAGTAGACCATGGGTAAGCCACAGTCCTCATGGCGGCTATTGAACACTGCCAATCGATCCGCCAGCTTGTTCTCCCTGAAAGGTGAAGCATTTGGAACCAACAGCAGTTCCGCTCCGGCAGCCCTGGCCATCAAAGGCGGCCCCGGATCCCAGGCGTCCTCGCAGATCAGGGTCGCTATCTTGCAACCATGCAAATCCACCACCAGTGGTCCGCTACCGGCAGCAAAGTACCGGCGCTCATCGAAAACGGCATAGTTTGGAAGTAATTGCTTGCAGTAACGACCAATCACCCGGCCTTCACGTAGCCAGGAAACCGCATTGAATCTTTGCCTGCCGCTTTGCCAGGGATGGCCGATAACAACATCGATGCCAGACACACTGCGGGTCAATATATCCATAACTGCAAGGCATTGGTGCATAAAACCGGGGCGCAACAAGAGGTCTTCCGGCGGATAGCCGCTAATGGCCATTTCCGGGAACAGGACAAGGTGGGCGCCACCGGCAATGGCCTCGGCAATACATTGCTGCGCGCGCACCATGTTGCCGGCCATGTCGCCAACCGGGAAGTCCTGTTGAGCCAGCGCGATTCTGATCATCGGGTCAGACTGTCCGCTATAGAAGTTCCCGGATCGCATTGCCCAGATCAGCCGGGGAACGCACGGTCGAAACACCGGCCGCCTCCAACGCCGCGTACTTGGCATCGGCCGTGCCCTTGCCACCGGCGATAATTGCACCGGCGTGGCCCATGCGTTTGCCTGCCGGCGCAGTCACCCCGGCGATGTAGGCCACGACAGGTTTGCTCACGTAGCTGGAAATAAAATCAGCGGCTTCTTCTTCTGCACTACCACCGATTTCACCGACCATAATGATACCTTCGGTCTGTTCGTCATCCTGGAACAAACGCAGGCAATCAATAAAGTTCATGCCATGTATCGGGTCGCCACCGATGCCGATAACGGTGCTCTGGCCCAGTCCGGCCAGCGTGGTCTGGTACACCGCTTCATACGTCAGGGTACCTGAACGGGAGACCACCCCTACTTTTCCAGGGCTATGAATGCGACCGGGCATGATGCCGATTTTGCAGGCACCCGGGGTGATAATGCCTGGGCAATTGGGGCCAATCAGCCACGTCGTCGGCCGGGCACCCAGGGCTGCCTTGACCCGCATCATATCCTGCACCGGGATGCCTTCAGTAATGGTGACAATGACGTCAATTCCGGCATCGGCTGCCTCTAAAATTGCATCGGCAGCAAATGGCGGTGGCACATAAATAACGGTTGCATCCGCATGCGTTTCTGCGACAGCCTCGGCCACGGTGTTGAACACGGGTAAGCCGAGATGCTGTTGCCCGCCTTTACCCGGTGTTACACCACCGACCAACTGTGTGCCATATTCCAGTGCCTGCCTGGAATGGAAAGTACCCTGACTACCGGTAAAACCCTGACATAAAACCCTGGTATCTTTATCAACCAACACGCTCATTGGGCTGCTCCACTGTTGTTGCCTGGGGTATTTTCAACTGCTGCAACCGCTTTTTTCGCGGCATCATTCAAATCTGATGCAGAAATAATGGCGAGACCACTGTCTGCCAACAATTGCCTGCCCTCGTCGACTTTGGTTCCCTCCAGCCTGACGATCACCGGGACATTGACACCGACTTCTTTGACTGCGGCGATGATGCCTTCGGAAATCAGGTCGCAGCGGACAATACCGCCGAATATATTCACCAGGATAGCTGCAACGCTATCGCCTGAAAGAATAATCTTGAATGCTTCTTTTACCCGCTCTGCATTGGTGCCCCCGCCTACATCAAGGAAATTGGCCGGCTCACCACCATTGAGTTTGACGACATCCATGGTTGCCATTGCGAGTCCCGCACCATTGACCATGCAGGCAATGTTCCCGTCCAGCGTAATATAGTTCAGCCCATGGCGGCTGGCAGCGGCTTCGGTCGGGTCTTCCTGCGCCTCATCACGCATTGCTGCCAGATCCGGGTGCCTGAACAGGGCGTTGTCATCCGTATTGATCTTGGCGTCCAGCGCCACCAGGTTGTCATTACTGTCAATAATCAGCGGGTTAACCTCCAGAAGACTGAGGTCCTTATCTGTAAACAAGCGGTAGAGGGATGCCATGATCTTCGTCAACTGCCGGACATGTTTGGCAGAAAGGCCCATACCAAAACCCATCTGGCGAGCCTGGTAAGCCTGGAAACCGGCGATATTATCAACCTTAACGGTAACGATTTTCTCCGGTTCGGTGGCAGCGACCTGTTCGATATCAACACCACCGGCCGCCGAGCCCATGAATGTCACGCACCGGTTTACCCGGTCTACCAACGCGGACAGGTAAAGTTCGGTTTTGATATTGATCGCTTCACCAATCAGCACCAAATCCACCGGTAGGGCCAACCCACCTGTCTGGTAGGTGGTGATGCGCATGTTCAGCATACGATTGGCTTGCGCACGCACTTCGTCCAGGCTGCGAACCAGCTTGACACCACCTGCTTTACCGCGCCCACCGGCGTGGACCTGTGCTTTAACCACCCACCGATGCCCACCCAAACCCTGTGCCGCGATAACCGCCTCGTCTGGCGTCCGTGCAATTGTCCCCGCGGGAACAGGTATTCCGTAACTGGCGAACAGTTCTTTCGCCTGGTATTCATGGAAATTCATACTGGCTCCCAACACCTGAAAATTGTGGCCTGGATACCGCCGGGCCCAAAGGCGCTATTTTCCACTGAAACGACATTTAAAGCAAAGATAAACCAGAATGATATACTCCACACACAAGCGCGCAATAAACGGAATTCTATGCAGGCCCGCGATATGCAACGGGCTAATTCTGCAGGGACAAAATGAGCCGGACAGCAGACTTCAGCAACTACCCTTTATCGGCGGCGCTAACCCGCCGCGTGGTTGCCTATTTGAGTGCCTTCAGGCTGTTGGTCAGCATCGCGCTGTTGTTTGCGTTTTTTACCGGTTTACTGGCCACAACCCACGTCCTGGATGTGGAAACCATCGGTGGAGCGGTTCTGATCTCCTATGTCGTCATGGCAGTGTTCCTCGCCCTTGAAGCCCGGCGGCGGGCGACCCCACTTTTCTTCCTGGCCCAGGTTTCGCTGTTTACTGATGTTCTTTTCCTTTCCGTTTTGCTGTTTGTATTTGGCAGACTGGAAGGAGGGGTAGCCATCCTGCTAATTTTCACCAGTGCTTCAGGCGCTATTTTGTTACCGATGCGGATGGCCCTGTTTTTCGCGTCTCTGGTCGTCATGGCATTTGTAGGTGAGTCCTTTGCAAGCATCGTGCTTATGGGTGAGCCACAAACGGAACTGATACAGGCGGGCCTGTACGGAACCACCACGTTCATCATCACAGTGCTGGTAAACCTGCTCTCCCACTGGCTAAAGGATTTCCGCTTGATCGCCGAACAACAGGCAGTAGAGTTGACCCGACTGGGACAGATCAATGAACTGGTGATTCGCCGTATGCGCAGTGGTGTGCTGGCGGTTGACTCCGAACGCCGGATTCAGCTAATGAATGAATCGGCCTGGTTTTTACTTGGCTGTCCAGCGGCTCAGCGCAAGATCCTTGGCGAGATTTCGCCACAACTTGATGCGGCATTGTCTAAATGGCGCAAGGACCATTCCCTTGACGTTGCCCCGGTGACGCTACATGCAAGCCAGGCCCGGATATTACCCAAGTTTGTTGACCTGCCTGGCACCACGAGCATCCGTATTTTGATCTTTCTTGAAGACAACGATGTGGTTTCACAACGGGCCATGGAGTTGTCAGCCAATTTGCTGGCAAACCTGTCCGGCAGCATTGCACATGAAATCCGTAATCCATTGGCCGCGATCAGCCATTCCGCCCAACTGCTGGCTGAATCGGAGGTTATTACTGACGCTGATGTGCGCCTGGTCGATATCATTCACAACCAGTCGTGCAGAATGAATGATATTGTCGAAAATATCCTGCAGTTATCGCGGCACGAAAAATCACGGCCCGATATTTTTGAACTGACCGGGTTTTTGAACGAACTGGCGCTGGAAGTCAAAAGTGCGATGCCAGCCATCCGGCTTGAACTTGAAATCAACGCCAGTGAAGACCCAACGCTGGTTCTGTTCGACCGTGGCCAGTTGCACCAGGCGCTATGGCAGCTTTTGGAAAACGCAATGCGGCATGCCCGCCTGGATGCAGCCATACCGTGGGTAGGGCTTAAAATGGTGCACAAATCAGCCACGGGGTATTGTGTCATATCCGTTGAAGACAATGGCCCGGGCATCCCGTACGAACAGGTAGCGCGCATTTTCGAGCCATTTTTTACCACCCATAAGCAGGGCTCCGGCCTGGGCCTGTACATAGCCCGACAGCTTTGTGACGTCAACCAGGCAGAACTTACGGTAGACTCAACCCCTGGCAGTGGCACACGCTTTCATGTGCGCCTCGCGGTGACACGGAACGAAAGGGACGGAGGTGTTCTGGCAATGGGTGCCCAAGCATCGTAAGATCACCAGACAACCCCAAAAAATCAAACCGGGAAACATTTACCAGCCATGCAACACCATGTATTAGTCGTTGATGATGAGCCTGATATCCGGGAGTTGCTTGACCTCACTCTGAGCAGAATGGGCCTGCAGGTTACGACCGCCGAAGACCTGGGTGCGGCGCGGCGGGCGCTGTCTGCAGCAAGCTACAGTTTTTGCCTGACCGACATGCGCCTGCCGGACGGCAACGGTCTTGACCTTGTCCGTGAGATCTCGGAGAAGTACCCACAATTGCCGGCTGCGGTCATTACCGCGCACGGTAAAGTTGAAGATGCTGTGTACGCACTGAAAATGGGGGCATTCGATTTCGTCTCCAAACCGGTTGACCTGTCCATCCTGAGGAAGCTGGTGAATACGGCGCTCAAGCTACGCAGCAAAGAGTCCGGCCAGGACGAATTGGCGGTTGAAGATGAAAGCTCCTTTGCCATTGACGGGCTGGATAAACTGACCGGCAAGTCCGAAGCCATCCAGAAATGTAAGGCCATGATAAGGAAACTGGCGCGCAGCCAGGCGCCCGTTCTGATCTCCGGCGAGTCCGGGTCCGGCAAGGAACTGGCCGCGCGCCTGATCCACACCCTGGGTCCACGGGCCGACCAGCCCTTTGTACCGGTCAATTGCGGCGCCATTCCGACCGAATTGATGGAGAGTGAATTTTTCGGCCACCTCAAAGGAAGTTTTACCGGTGCCGCGACCGATAAAGAGGGTTTGTTCCAGGCCGCTGACAGCGGCACCCTGATGCTGGATGAAGTGGCTGATTTACCGCTGCACATGCAGGTCAAGCTGTTAAGAGCGATCCAGGAAAAAGCGGTGCTGCCGATCGGCGCGCGCCAGGAAGTGCCGGTGGATGTGCGCATACTCAGCGCCTCTCACCAGGCGCTTCGCCCGCTGGTTGAAAAGGGCAAATTCCGCAGCGATCTCTTTTTCCGGTTAAACGTCATCGAACTTCCGATGCCCCCCCTCGGGGAACGAAGAGATGACATAGAACAATTGGCAAAGCATTTTCTGCAGGAAATTACCGAACAATGGGAAGAGGCAAAAACGACCGTTATCTCACCCGAGGCAATGGCAGCACTCAGAAATCACAACTATACGGGTAACGTCAGGGAACTGATCAATATCCTGCAACGCGCCGTCACGATGTGCGAACACCATACCATTACGGTTGAAGACCTGATGCTGGAGCAGGTGTCTGCCAACGAATCGCAGCAGTCCCTGGGTGATCGTAACGACGAGCAAACCCTCGATACCTATATCGGAGATATTGAAAAGAAAATGCTCGAGGATGCGCTGGAAAAAACACGTTACAACAAGACCCGGGCGGCCGAATTACTGGGTATCAGCTTTCGTTCGTTTCGTTACAAGTTGAAGAAGTTTGATATTGACTAAAACTCCGGCTTTAGCCGTCGTTGTCTCATTCGGCTTGTACCTACTGATAACGTCTGCATTTTTCCCGCTTGATTTTTTGTCTGTATTTGATGCCAAACGCTTGCTTCAGTTGGTGTTATTTGCTGCTGCGATGCTATTCGCAGTTAGCTGGACCCCGCTTCGCAGAGCAACCATTGCCCAGCTAAGCCGTCTGTCACCATTGAACCGGGCCAGTCTGGCCCTGTTCTTTTTACTCGGCACCGCATCGTCTCTGAGGCTTGACCACCCCGCCTATGCCCTGGTCGATGTCTCGATGCTGTTGGTGATGATCATGCTGATTGGCGTCATGGCAGCCAGCCGCGAGTTGGCTGGCCGGCGTTTTGATCAATGGGCGGTGGTGCTGCTGGCCGCCATGGGGTTCGCGGTGGCCATCCAGGAGTTTATGGGTTTTGCGGTCGGCTGGGTGCTGGGGTCTGAATTCAGTTACACGCAGGCACTGGTACATTTTGCGCACCCGCGTTTTTACAACCACCTGCAAACATGGACAATTCCGGTGCTGGCAGCGCTGCCATGGATATTTCCGGCCAAACGCTGGATAAAGACCGTCTGTATCGCCTTACTCGGGTTGCAGTGGTTCCTGGTCATCGTGCTGGCGGCCCGCGGCACCGTTGTCAGCCTGCTGGCGGCGATGGTTTTTATCGCGCTGTGGTTGCCCGCGCTACGCCGGTTCTGGTTAAAGTACCAACTGGCAGGCCTGGTCACCGGCATCGTAATCTATAGCGGTATGCTGCTGCTCAACCACTGGTTGATACCACCCTCGGGCAGCGGGGAATTTTTTGCCTATTCCGTCGGCAGGCCGCTGGTGAATACCTCAGGACGCAGCATGTTGTGGCGCCTGTCGATAGAAGACGCCATCAGCGAACCCCTGCTGGGGACAGGGCCGACCCGTTACGCCTGCAACAGTGATCGCCTGCTGCCCGCCCACCCCCACAGTTTCCCACTGAGGATCATGGGCGAATGGGGGATACCCGCGTTCCTGCTGTTGCTGGTGGTTGTCATCACGCTGGGGCTGGGGTTTGTCAGGCAACTGAAATATCATGACCGTGCGGCTCAAACCGACCCACCATTAAGGGCCGTGCTTGCGACCAGCGTGCTGGCGGGCGCCATGCATGCGGGCCTCAGCGGGGTTCTGATCATGCCGGCCAGCCAGGTGGCCATGATCCTGGCAGGCGGCTGGGCGCTCAGTGTGGTCGGGACACCGCAGCCCGTGCGGCAACCGGCGGCCGGCAGGTACCTTTTGCTTACCGGCATGTTGCTCGCCCTGGCGCAGCTCGTATTTGCCCTCCGGGAAATCCCGCAACTACCGGAAAGAACGGCTTATTCTGCCAACTACGGCCCGATGATGCCGAGCTTCTGGCAGGATGGCAGGGTATGTAAATATACCTACCCCGATATCTACACCGATGCGAAAGACTGACCCGGATAAGTGACACTTTATATC
>QIKV01000081.1 GCA_003233115.1 Oceanospirillales bacterium | reverse complement strand
GTTCCCGGCCCTGTAGGCCTGGATGGCGACTCTCCACTCTTTCGAGTCAGCTAATTTATCCGCCCTGCAGTAACAAACCGATCGAGATAGGCTGGTTGTTTTAGGCCGGCGATTTCCACTTGCTTGCGCTGGACAGCGCATGCACAAAATGGTCATTCCCCAGATCACCAGATCAAGGGTATAGAAGATATAGACGCCCCCGACCTTAGCTGAACCGAGGGCTACCATCAATGATGGATACCTCAAATGGTAGGCTGTAAGGCTCTAACCATCATGCAAAAATGGAGGCGTCTATGAAACAAAATATAATCCACATCGGCCTGGATTTGTATAAAGGGGGCGTTTAAAGGCCAATCCTAAGTAGTGTTGCTTCACCTATACTGTTCAAAGAAGTGTTCAAAACCTGCCCGGCTTGTATTGAGACCACAAACCCAAAACAAAACCAACAGATTACGAGGATTAAGTTATGGCATATACCGCTCAATACAACAGTGAGTTCGGCAAACTCGGCAGCGCAGTTGCACAGCGCTGGCCCGAAAAAGACATCATCAAAAAGAAGGGCAAGCTGAAGAACACTCTCGGCCTGGCACTCTCAGGCGGTGGTTATCGCTCCGCCATTTTCAACTATGGTGTATTAAAGGGCCTGTATAAACTCAAACTCATTAACAAGATCGATTACCTGTCTGCCGTATCGGGGGGGTCCTGGATCGCAACGCCGTTTTCAATGTCAAAGGCGCACAAATGGTTCTTTGATGATATCGCCACGCACGCCAACCTCATCGAGGAGGGCTTTGAATCCTTTCTGGCCAATCCGCTGCGCCTGGCCCAGGAAGCCGCACTTTCGCGCAAGAATGCCAACTTTGTCAGCAATATGTACGGTCGCCTGCTGGCCAAGACCTTCCTGCGCGAGCACGGCCAGTTGTCACGTTACAAGCAACTCTCAGATAGCGCGATGATAAAGGACCACAACCGGCCTTTTCTGATCATCAACGGCACGGTTAATTTCCGCAGCCCCAATGGTTTCAGCGTAACCCAGGAGTGTTTTGAGATGACCCGCCTGTATTGTGGCTGCAAATCGCTGGGTTATATTCCATCCACGGAGTTGAAAGCATCGAAAAAAGTGATCCGGGTAAGGGATGCGATTGCCATTTCCGGCGCGGCGGTCGCGTATCACCTGCCTGCGCTGGGTGGCGAGGTCGCCGGTTTTGGTCTCAGTCGTGAAATCGTCAACTATGCAAAAAGCCACAAGCCCGCATTGGCCGACACGGATAACCTGGATATTTCAGATGGCGGCCACTACAACAATCTGGGTGTGGAGTCGCTGATCAACCGGGGCTGTGGTTATATCATTGTGGTCGATGCCGAGTACGACAAACAGAAACGGGAGCAAGACCGTTCCGGGCAAAGCTACCATGGCCTGAAAACCTTGATCAAACGCCAGAATATTCCCAATCCCATCGCGGAAGACATGATCGAGGAACTAGACGCCATCAACACGCCCGTGCATGTTTTTGATGGCCTGGATGGCATCCCCAATATCCTGTATATCAAGCTGAAATCATTTGCTCAATTTGATGATTATGCGAAGAAAAAAGACTATAACCAGCCGGGTTTCCTGAAAAATATCTTCGGGCGTGGCGAGTTCGCCTTCGATCCGCAATACAGCACCGCCAAACTGGATTACGACTTCATGGAGCACCGCAATTTGTCCGAACTGGGCAGTTTTATCGTGGATGCCTATAAAGATAAGATTAAGGGTTTTGTTGCACGCTCCGATTAGGGCTTGAATCCAGCGCAGTAACTCCATTTTCGTGAGATTTCATGGCAATCTAACTGGAAAGCATGAAAAGTTGACACAAAAAAACTGCTTCGGTACTTGTCAGTTTCATGGAAAGGGGCTTTTATCCTTCCTAACCTCGGATGTGCATGTGGAGTACGAGAAGGCGGCCTATGTGGCGTCCAGGTTCGTCGCAGCGAGGTGTCCCAAATTCAAATTAAGTTGTCGCGTATACCCATATCTGTACATGGTAAATTGCGCGAGACTACCTGTTATGAAAGGACTTCCCATGGCCTCAGCTCTCTGGTACAGACTGCGACTGCCAGCCACACTGCTTTTATCAGCCATATACAGACAATTAGCTGGGATGGCTTCGACGCCTACGGAGTTCTCACCTTTGTGCGAAGCGGACAGAGATGCACAGGAGTTGCGCCGGGCGGCTATTGAAGAATAATATCTGTTTATCACTATTCAAGGCAGAAGCATCATTATCCAGGGAACGGCAGTTGACAAATAATTCGCTACTAAAAACCAGCATATTCACCGCGCTGGCGCTTATTGCATTCGCGGCGAATTCAGTACTAAGTCGAATGGCGCTGGGAAGCAACGCCATCGATGCTTCGAGCTTTACAGCAATACGGTTGCTGTCAGGTGCCATTGTTCTATTGGTAATTTTGACAGCTACGCGAAAAAGTGAAGCGCCAACCACAAGAGGTAGCTGGGCGGCCAGCGCCCTGCTTTTTATCTATGCTCTTGCATTCTCCTATGCCTACATTTCCCTGGACACGGGCACAGGTGCACTTATTCTTGCGGGCTCTGTTCAAATGGCAATGGTAGTATTGTCTCTGATTTCGGGTACTCGATTGCACTTCATTGAATGGACCGGACTGCTTATCGCATTCACAGGTTTTGTTTATCTCGTTTTGCCCGGAGTTTCCACACCATCAATTAGCGGGTTCCTGCTGATGTGCGCTTCTGGTATTGCATGGGCGATGTATACCTTGAAAGGGCATAAATCAAAGAGCCCACTTGCGGATACTACCTATAACTTTTTAAGAACCATTCCTTTGGTTATAGTTCTGCTAGTCTTTACAATCAGTGACGCACACTATACCTCAGAGGGCATATTGTTAGCGCTTTTGGCCGGGGGCATCACTTCAGGCGTTGGCTATGTAATTTGGTATGCAGCGCTTGGAGGGCTTACTTCGACACTGGCGGCAGTGTTTCAATTGTCGGTTCCGGCGATCGCTATTTTGGGAGGTTCTTTATTTGTATCTGAGGCAGTCACTCTCCGCCTTCTGGTTTCGGCCACCATGGTACTTGGTGGTATTTTGGTTGTTGTTTTAGGTGGGTACTTTTTTGCCAAACCCAAGGTAGACAGGTAGCATTACGGCCACTAAATAAAAAATAGACACACAGGCTGCTCGTATGCGACTTTCATGGCCTCCCGCACCGAATTTGGCATACCACACATCAAGGCAAGCGATTGGGGCAGTTTGAACTCGAAGGCTGCCTTGATTATCGGCGGGCTGGTCTTTCCACAAAAAGCCGGCCCCGCTTCGTTATTCTGTTGCGGTGCCGGTTGTTTTGCATGGTGACTCCTTCAAAGGCCTGTGCTGGCCGTTTGCTTTTCCGAACAGGTATCGCGTCCGCCGGCCTCTTCAGGGTTTCAGAAACGAAATACTGATCTGAGTGTAGTCCGGTAGCTTGGTTACAGTCAGCTGGTATCTGAGCCCTTCATCGTCGTTGACGGCCGTCGCTCCGTAGAGCGTGTCATTAGAAAAATTTGGTGGTGCAAAAGCCCAGCCCGGGAGCGAACTGAAGGCAGATTCATAAAATGCCCCTACTGTTTGAACGCCATCTGATGTCGTTAGCATGAGGCTGATGCCGTCAGATAGATTATCAGCCGATCGTCCGTCAGAAGTAATTGTAGCTGCGGGATATTCCGGTAAACCATACTTTTGATACAGGGCAGGATAAGCGCCATCATTCAGCAGTTTTGAGCGGTCGGCGTATGCTGCATTGACCACTAGCCCAATCGCTAGCAGTACAACTATGCTGGTAAGTCCAATTTGATATGACCGCATACTTTCACCCTGTTGACTTCAGCCCATTGTAGCAAACTCGGCCGGGTTGCCGGAGCCGGTGGCATATACTCCCTGTCTGCTAACCAACGGCAACCCGCTGCGGACGATAATGGAATTCACCAGGTGATTACCTAATCTGCAAAAGCGTTCTGAACAGCCAGTTCTGCGCGCTCAATTTCGTCTTTCTTCATCCAGTCGAAATAGTTTTGGCGTTTTTTGTTGGAAAGAGTGCCTCCATTTTGTTCCACGACGCGAATAAACAACTCCAGACGATGTGCGGGCCAATCAAATTCTTCATTGAGCTGTTTATAAGCGGTATCGAAACGCAGCAGATAGTTGATTTCCTTCTGCAGGTCTTCCTCCACAGTACGTTCCAGAGCACGATAAAGACATTCTGTTTGTCGCGTAAAATCCGGGAAGCGGAAATAAACGGCATCATTACCTTGAGCCGGGATATCCGGTGTATCCGGATGATAATCAGTTAATTGATTAATCGCGTGTGAATAATGCTCCAGCGTCTCTACATAGTCATCCAGATTAGCCAGGATAACCGCTGAAACGGGTAATACAATGCCCCTGGGTGCAAATCCTGCTTTCGCCAACGCATCATGAATCAGATATCGATGAATACGGCCATTGCCATCCATGAATGGATGAATGTAGACAAAACCAAAAGCCATCGCTGTTGCCGCAACTACGGGTTCCAAATCACTGGCGAAGTCTTGTGCTATTGCCAACAAACCCGTCATAAGATTCGCCAGGTGTTCGGGTCTTGGTGGTACAAAGTCTACTTTCTTGCGATATCCGAGATCTTTACCTATCCAGTTTTGCTGACTGCGCCAGGTATATTCATGAAAACGGGGGTCAAGCACCGCGTTTTGTAGCTCCACCAGCCTGGCTTCGGAGAGGGCTTCCCGGGTGTCTGCCTGTTTTAGCAAATCTGCGAATCGTTATGGAGATTAAGCCCCTGGTACCGAAGTGCGAATTGCAGGTGCCCAACGAGGGTATCTTTTGGCTGGTAGGCGGGTTCAAATAGCTCCTGGCATTGTCCGGCTCTGATTCGCTTTTGCCTACCATGTATAGCGCTATCAATTAGCGCATAGGTGCTCAGTGGCAGAGCTTTTAACTTGTAGTGTTCTATTAAGAAGCCATAACCCAGTTGATGAGACATACGTATACAAACCACCGATTTTCTTTCTAAAGCACACCGATAGTCGTGCGGGTCTTGCCCTGAACCTGCCAGCCTTATGAGAATAGAATTATTGAAGCTATGGTGGAACTACCAGGACAGCGTTGCTGTCAGCAGGGTAAATGAGTTACAAAGCCGGGAATTGCCAGCAGGAAGCATCGCTTGTACGCTTTATACTATGCAAGATATGAGGATACGAGAATGACGAAGCCTGTAATCATCAGAAACCGTTTCCATGGCCCGCCAGGTTCCGGGAATGGTGGCTACTCCTGCGGGATGTTGGGCCGGTTTTTCAAAGGCCCAGCGAAAGTGCGGCTGCGTATTCCACCACCGCTTGATGTGCCGATGCATGTGCGCAGGACTGATGGGGAGGTGGCATTGTTTCATGGTAATGAACGGGTGGCCACCGGTTGGTCGGCTACGGTCGACATAGAGGTTCCAGAGCAACCGGACTTCACGGCTGCAGAAGCGGCTTCCAGGCGTTACCGGGGTTTCGATTCGCATTTTTATCCGGGGTGCTTCGTGTGTGGTCCGGAGCGTGAGCACGGTGACGGGCTGAGGGTTTTTGCCGGACCGACGCAACATGACGGCGGAAGTGATGGCGGGCTTGATGGCATGGTGGCGGCACCGTGGATTCCGGATAGCTCACTGGCAGATTCATCCGGTAACGTGGCATCAGAGTTTCTTTGGGCCGTCCTTGATTGCCCCGGTGCTTACGCATTTCCCGAACCGGTAACGGGCGCCATCCTGCTGGGTGAACTGGCAGTCGCCATCCATGGGCCTGTTACGCCAGGTGAGGAATGCGTCGTGATTGGGTGGGAGATCGGCAATAACGGTCGCAAGCACTACACCGGTACGGCCCTGTTTGGAGGGTCGGGTTTTTGCCGTGCGGTGGGTTACGCCACGTGGTTTGAAGTTCAGTCATAGCGTGGGGGTCATAAAGCTTATCCACCTGAGTAGCGTGGTGCTGTCATTTGCAGGCTTTTTTATTCGTGGCATCTGGATGTTGCAGGGCTCGGTCAAACTGCAGCAACGCTGGGTAAAAACCACACCACATGTCGTTGATACTTTTCTGCTGGTCAGCGCCATCATACTGGCTGTGCAATTGCACTTGTCACCGCTGCAACACCCATGGTTGATGGCAAAGATTATTGCCTTGCTGGTCTACATAGGCGCTGGCATGGTTGCGCTGCGCTATGGACGCAGCAGGAATGAGCGTCTGGCAGCGTGGCTATTCGGTATGCTGACATTTCTATATATCGTTTCAGTGGCCGTGAGCAAGTCTGTGCTCGGGTGGTTCGCCTACTTATAGGCAGGGAACTATACTGGTTTGATTAGAGACCAAACTGACCAGGAAGAAAAGTAATGGAACAAAAACGTAAAATTATTCCGCCGGTATACCTGCTGCTGACGCTGTTGCTGATATGGCTTACGGACTACTTTATTCCTGTGTATGACTATGTCTCCCCACCCATGGCCTACGGCGGCATCATCGCAGTACTCTGTGGTATCGCCATTGCCGCCGTTGCGGCGCGTATGTTCAGCGAGGCGGATACCGGGATCAGGCCGTTTGATGAAGCGACAGCATTGGTGACCGGTGGTTTTTACCGCTTTACCCGGAACCCCATGTACATGGGAATGTTCCTGTTGTTGCTGGGTGTGGCTTTTTTGATGGGAAGTGTTGGTGCCCTGCTACCCATACCTTTTTTTATGCTGATTATCCGTAATAACTTCGTGCTGGGAGAAGAACGTTTTCTGGAAGCCACGTTTGGTCAACCGTACCGGGATTATAAATTGAAGGTCAGGCGCTGGTTGTGATATCCGCACCAGGTACACAGGATATGTACAAACTGCACAAGATGATGGAAAACCTATGGCCATGCGCTATATCATACGCAGTCACAAGGATTTAACTTAGCAGGTACCAAAATGAAGAGAATTATTTTTGCGGGTTTGGCATTTTCAGCATGGCTGGCTTTGACGCCGGCCATGGCCCAGGAAGTCATGAAAGATGGCAGTATCGTGGTTTTGCCGATACCTGCGCAACAATGTAATTTACCCTCTGCGCCACCCCCCATTCCGGCGAATCCGGTCTACGACGACCTGATATTGGCCCAAAAAGGCGTCAAGGCATTTCAGACAGAGATGGAAAAGTATCGCGAATGTGTTAATCACGACATCCTGAGTGACGAGCTTTCAGATGGCAACCGCCAGGCCATTACAAATGCATACAACTACTCGGTGGACATGGAAGAACGTGTTGCGGGTATGTTCAATGAAGCCGTGCGGGCCTACAAGGCCAACAAGGCCAGTAAGGCAAAGCAAGACAAAGATTAACCGGGTTCCCGGATGCAGGGTGGGCAACTTGTTGTCCACCATTGTTTGAGCATGCTTTAATCTTCCCCCAGCAGGTATTTCTGCAGGAACAGGAACGCGACCTGTTGATAAAGGTCGCGGTTTTCCTTGCGCTCATAGCCATGGCCCTCGTTAAGGGCCTCCAAATACCAGACTGTCTGGCCCCGTGAGCGCAAGGCCTTGATCAGTTGCTCAGATTCTGACAAGGGTACAATCGGATCATTGCGGCCCTGCACGACCAGCAACGGGATATTGATTTTTTCAACGCTGGTCAACGGGCTTATGCGCTCAAGAAACGCACGCATTTCCGGGTCACGTTCATCGCCGTACTCAGTGCGGCGCAATGCCTGCCGGTAACCTTGCGTGTTTTCCAGGAACGTCACAAAGTTGCTGATGCCAAAACGATCCACCGCCGCGCGCAGGCGATCACCGTAATGGACGGCCGACGCCAGCGCCATGTAGCCACCATAGCTGGCACCAAATACGGCTACCCGGTCTTTGTCGAATAGTGGTTGCAGCGCTATCCAGTCGAGCAGCGCACCGATATCCTTGACGGCATCTTCCCGTTTATAGCCATCATCCAGTGCAATATAATTGGAACCATAGCCAAGCGATCCACGGATATTCGGTGCAATGACCGCCACACCCAACTGGTCTATCCAGAGCTGGAAAGCACTGTTAAACGATGGTTGGAACTGATTCTCAGGCCCTCCGTGAAGGTAAATAATCACGGGAAACGGGCCGTCACCCGGGGGCAGGTAGGCAAAGGCCGGGATAGGTAAAAAGCGGTCCTGGTCTGCCGGGTCCTGGTTTGCGAGCGGAGAAGCGTATTTTATTGGCACAGGCCGGGTGAATTTACGCGTATCCAGACCGCCAACCTCGCTGAAGGTCCAGCGCGTCAGTTTCTTTGCTGAGGTGGGTTTACGGCCGAGATCAAGCACCCATGCATCATTCGGGCTGCGTGCCGAGTTCAGGGTCATCCCCAGTTTTCTGCCATCCGGGCTGAAAGACAGGCCACTTATCAGCCCCAGGGGAATGTTATCCACCCGTTTATATTTTAGCCTTGCCGGATCAAATAAATAAAGCCGGCTAGTAGCGTTTTCATTGGTAATAAAGGCACCACGCCTGCGGTCCCGGCTCAGCACAAACTGGGTGATGTCCCAGTCGGCGACACTTGGTATATAAGTAATCACCGGTTCGGCAGCCAGCGATACCATGGCCAATTCGGCTGCTCCGTCACGCTGATTGGTGACAAACAGCACATTGGCATCATGGCGGTCAAAGCCTGTGGCAATATTGGCCGCCGGGTGTTCAGCATCGCCAACGAGCAGACGCGGCTCCCCGTTGGGCAGCTTTTTTAGCCAGATGCGCGAATCGATAACGCTGCGGAATTGCTGGATCAGCAAATACTTGCCGTCCTGGCTGAAATCAACCGGCTTCCACAATGACCCGTCATTGGCTTTGTATAGCAGTTTAGCTGTAGCTGCAGGCCGGGTGCCCTGGATCCAGATATCGTTTGAACGGCCGTCTCTGCGCGTAGAGCGGTATGCAATGCGCCGTCCCTGTCGATCCCAGACCATACGGTTGTTCAGTGCATGCCCTTGCGTCAGGCTGCGGATCAGGCCATTGTCTGGGTTGAGCAACAGCAGTTGATCAAACTGGTCACCTTCCCGGTCACGGGTCAGGGCCAGCAGGCCACCGCCTGGCTGACCGGCTACTTCGCCGACCGGGTCGTCTGCAAAGGTGAGTTGGAACCTTGCGCCAGCCGGAATATCTACGCGGTGCAACTGGCTGACCGGGCCAAACCGGGTCTTGATGTAAATACTGTCGCTGTCTTCTGACCAACCGCTGAACCTGGCGGAACGCACGTGTTGATAACGGCTCAGCAACTGGGCCAGGGATGCCGGAATGGGGGGGATATCTTCCATGATCAACTGGCCGTCATTGGCCGTCCGGCGTTGTACTTCAGTGGCTGAAGCATTTGTGGCCAATAGCAGGAAACCCAGGCATATTAGAAATTTACGCATTTAACCCCTCGGAACAGGAATACAAGTATTGTCATAAAAGACCCGAAATGAACAGATTCTTTGCATAGAGCCTGCAGCATGTTGACGGTATAATCACTTCCAAACCATCCACAGAAGATTATGCGCAAACCCCTTCATATCATTATACTGGCCGCCGGTGCCGGAACCCGCATGAAATCCCGGCTGCCAAAAGTTTTGCAAACGGTTGGCGGTTCTCCGTTGCTTGCGCATGTGCTGGATACCGCCTCACGGCTTGATCCCGCCGGTATTCACGTGGTTTTCAACCCCGCTGCCCCTGAGGTCTGCGAGGCCTGTCAGCGGCCCGCGATCACCTGGGCTGAGCAGACTGAGCAACTGGGTACTGGCCATGCTGTGCAGCAGGCCATGCCAGGCGTTCCGGCTGATGCCGAGGTGTTGGTGCTGTATGGTGATATACCGCTGCTCGAAGCACGGGTGCTGAAAAAGCTGCTTGATGCGCGTACAGTCGGACTCAAAGTGCTGACCATGAACCTTCCTGACCCGACCGGCTACGGACGTATCCTGCGCGATGAAGGTGGCGCTATCACAGGCATCGTTGAAGAACGTGATGCAAGTGAAGTGCAAAAAACCATTACCGAGGTCAACTCCGGGATTATCCTGGCAGCGCGCCCGGTACTGATGTCCTGCCTTGAAGATTTGGGCAGCGAAAACTCACAAAGCGAGTATTATCTGACCGATGTGTTTTCCATCGCCCATGCAAAAGGTATTCAGACAACCGGCGTCACTGCACCGGTTGCCGCTGACCTGGCCGGTGCCAATGATCGAATCCAACTGGCTGCACTGGAGCGGCGTTACCGTATGAAAAAGTCAACAGAACTAATGCGGGCCGGCGTACAACTGGTTGATCCGGGGCGGTTTGATATCCGCGGCGAGGTCAAGGTGGGTAGCGACGTATACATCGATATAAACGTCATACTGGAAGGCGATATCAGCCTTGGTGACGGTGTTCGGATCGGTCCTGGCTGTGTGCTGAAGAATTGCCAGTTGGCGGCCGGGACACGGGTGCATGCTTACAGCGTGCTGGAAGGAATGCGCAGTCTGGGGGCTTGTGATATCGGGCCGTTTGCCCGTGTGAGGCCGGGTACGGTGCTTGAAGCCGGCAGCAAGGTCGGTAATTTTGTCGAAGTTAAAAACACCAGCCTGGGCAAGAACAGCAAGGCCAGCCATTTGAGCTACCTCGGTGACAGCAGCATCGGGGAACGGGTCAATATTGGTGCAGGCACCATTACCTGTAACTATGATGGTGTCAATAAACACCGTACCGTGATCGAAGACGATGTCTTTATTGGTTCCGATACGCAGTTGGTCGCGCCGGTAACGGTTGGCAAAGGTGCCGATATAGGCGCCGGCAGCACGGTGACCAGGGATGCCCCGGCCGGCGAGCTGACCCTCAGCAGGTCGGAGCAGGTGACCATCCCCGGCTGGAAGCGGCCGGTGAAGAAGTAAGGGCCTTCAGGCAATGTGTGGAATCGTCGCAGCTACCGCCGGGCGCAACATCCGGGATATCCTGATTGCAGGTCTTCACGCACTTGAGTACCGTGGTTATGATTCGGCCGGCATTGCTTTACAGCAGGATGGTTACCTTGCACGGCAGCGATCTGCCGGCAAGGTGAAAGATCTCGAAGCACTGCTGGATGCCAGACCCATTGATGGTCATTGCGGCATTTCTCACACACGCTGGGCTACCCACGGTGTTCCGAACACGGAAAATGCCCATCCGCATACTTCCGGCGACCAATTGGCCCTGGTGCACAATGGCATCATCGAAAACCATCAGCAACTCCGTGACGAACTGCAGCAATCCGGCCGCATATTCACCTCCGACACCGATACCGAGGTCATGGTGCATTTGATTGCACAGTTGATGGATTCCGGCCTGGGCTTGTTTTCGGCGGTTCAAAAAGCCGTTGGCCGGTTGCGCGGTGCATTTGCGATTGCCGTGGTGAGTGCCACGGAACCGGGTCTGGTGGTGGGTGCGCGCCAGGGCAGTCCCCTGGTACTCGGGGTGGGCAACGGAGAACATTTTCTGGCCTCGGATATTTATCCGTTACTGGGTGAAACCAACCGCTTTGTGTATCTGCAAGAAGGTGATGTCGTCGCACTGCAGGCAGATGGTTATGAAATAACTGATCAAAACAACCAGCCGGCGACAAGGCCGGTCAAGGAAGTAGCGACCAAAGCCGACGCGGTACAGCGTGGCAATTACCCCCACTACATGCTCAAGGAGATTTTCGAACAACCCCAGGCGGTAGCTGAAACCCTTCAGGGTCGTGTCAGCGCCACAGCGGTTCTGCCCAACATTTTTGGTGTCGGTGCAATGGACACACTGCAAAAAATCCGGCAGGTTCACCTCGTCGCCTGTGGTACCAGTTATCATGCGGGCCTGGTGGCGGGCTACCAGATAGAGCAGTTGGCCGGGATTCCCTGCCACGCTGAAATTGCCAGCGAATACCGTTACCGGCACCCCGTAGTTCCTGAAAACACCCTGTTTGTGGCCATTTCACAGTCAGGCGAAACTGCGGATACCCTCGCTGCATTGAAGCATGCAAAGCAGGCGGGTTATACCACCACGCTGGCGATCTGCAATGTGGCTGAAAGCTCCATCGTGCGGGAAGCTGAGCTGCGGTTAATGACCCGCGCCGGTCCCGAAATCGGGGTCGCTTCGACCAAGGCATTTACAACCCAGTTGGTTGCGCTACAACTGTTGGTGCTGGAGTTGGCCAAACTCAATGGTGTGGATGCGGATGTTTACGCTGGCTATGTGGCGGACCTGAACCGTTTGCCGGTGTTACTGAACCAGGCGCTGAGCCTGGATACCGAGTTCGCCGCTTTGTCAGCCGCATTCGTTGACAGGAATCATGCTCTGTTCCTCGGCCGGGGCAGCCACTACCCCATTGCGATGGAGGGCGCGCTTAAGCTCAAGGAAATTTCCTATATTCACGCCGAGGCCTACGCGGCCGGTGAACTGAAGCATGGCCCGCTGGCGTTGATCGATGCCGAGATGCCGGTATTTGCGGTGGCGCCGAATAATAAACTGCTGGAAAAACTGATCAGCAATATCGAAGAGGTCAGCGCAAGGGGTGGAGAATTGTACGTGATTGCAGATAGCAGGGTGGTCTCAAGCTTTCATCAGCGCCATGGGCACGTCATTGGCCTGGATACTGGTGGACCATTGTTGTCACCGGTCGTTATGACCATTCCGTTGCAGTTGCTGGCCTATCACGTGGCTTTGCAAAGGGGTACCGATGTGGACCAGCCACGTAACCTGGCCAAGTCGGTGACCGTTGAATGATCAATCTTTGCGCTGAACACTGGCGAAATCCCATTAGGTTCAGTAAGCTGTGCCCCCGGTTGGCAAGATCGGTGGAACCAGGCGTTTAATGAGGTTTTATTAATGCGTAGAAGACACCATAAATATGAAGAAGCGGATATCAACATCACGCCGCTGCTGGACATCGTTTTTATCATGCTCATCTTTTTTATCGTGACCACATCCTTTGTCAAGGAGCGGGGTCTCGAAGTCTCCCGGCCGTCTAATACGCCTCCCAAGGAAATCAAGAAGAACAAGGGCCCTATCGTGATCAGGATCGATGCCAATGGCAACATTTCACTGAAAGGCCGGGTACTGGAGAACAAGGCTGTGCAAGCCAACCTGGAGCGGGAAAAGGCTGAAAAGCCTACCTCGCCGTTGATTATAGCGGCTCACCCGGATGCAGATACCAACTCCCTGGTGACCGTGCTTGACGCAGCAGAGGCGGTCGGTGTTGCCAGTGTTAGTGTTGCCACGACCACCAGGCAGAAAAATTGATCACTTTAACAAGCTGCGCTTAGCGGTAAAGGGTAAATCCAATAAGCCCGTGGTGTCTTTCTGTGGTGGCATTTGCAGGTGGTAACCATGTTTGGCCAGGTTTTTCATGACCTGGTTGACGTCCTCAAGAGCCAGCTTACTTTTCGGCGTGAGACGCAGGGTCATCACGACTTCAGGTATGCCAAAAACTTTTCTCAGAGCTATCGGTAGTTCACCAAATTCCAGCCCTTCCAGCAAATAAATATAGGTAAAATCCTTCTTGCCGGAACGCAAAACAGAGCATTTCATAAGGGCTCCTGCCAGTTGATGTTCCCAGTATATCGACAACGGTGCACTCGCAGGGACCCAGGTCACGTAAAACACGGCATATTTTTGCAAAAAGCTGGTGAGCGGTTATGCTTGGGACAAGGCAGCACGTGTATGAGGTAACATGAGTTAGCCCAGCCTGACGATAGCCACCTTGAAAGACGGGTGTGCGACCCAGCAAGGATGCGGGTGATTAAGCTTGCTTGAGCGCAGGTCTGAAAGACCTCTTGATAGACCGCTGACAACCGGGAGTGCGTCATGAAAACCAGGAATGTTTCAATATTAGCTTTGGGTGTAGCATTTTTTACTGTGGTCATTACCTTGCAGTTTTCCACAGGTGGCATGTGGCTTGAAAGCAAATCCAGGCCCAAGCCTACAAAGAATTTTGTGGTTAGATTCAAGGTCGCTGAGGACCTCAAAGGGCTTCAGATTATCAGTCCGGACTGCGGGAGAGAAAAAAATTGGGGCTGTTTAAAAGTGAGGAAAGGTCACGCGGGTGTTGTCAAGTTCGTATTTGAAGCCGGTGATGACTGGCAGTTGAATAAATTTCAAATTTGCAAAGGCAATTCGAAATCCAAATCGGTCTGTAGTCTGAATCTTTGGGAGAGGCTGGACTTTTTTGTTGCCGATGATGAATCCGGATCGAAAATATTCACCGCAGGCAGAAATGGTGTCATAGATTTGCAAGCGCTGCCAGCCGGCTCAACTGAATTCTTTGTGCTTGATCAAAATACCATTAAAGGCGAGTATTTCTACAGCATTGAGGCCTGCAGCGGCGGTACTTGCATCTCCACGGACCCACCGATGGAAAATAAGGGCAGAATTTAGCCGGTAACACTGCTTTTGCAGTTCAAAACAGGATCATTCTCACATGGCTGAGCTTCGCTACAAGGCGTACATCAGCTACAGCCATAAGGATGAATACTGGGCAGCGTGGCTGCACCGCGCGCTCGAGTCGTACCATGTGCCGCGCAAACTGGTTGGCCACAACAGCCGTGTCGGAGAAATTCCTGCGCGAATCCGGCCGGTATTTCGCGACCGCGATGACATGTCTTCAGCTACGGACCTGGCAGATACGGTCAAACAGGCCCTGGCTGACGCTGAGAACCTGATCGTGATTTGTTCCCCGGATGCAGCCGCTTCGCACTGGGTTGGTGAAGAAATTCGCCAGTTCGCAGGTCTGGGCCGGACAGACCGGATTTTCTGCATCATAGTCGGTGGCGAACCCGCTGAAGACGGGTCTGTATCGAATTGCTTTTCTGCAGCACTTGCAGAAATCGGCCTTCGGGAACCCCTGGCGGCTGATGTGCGCAAGTGGGCAGACGGTAAAAATGTCGCCAGGCTCAAGCTGATCGCAGGTCTGCTGGGGATTCGGCTTGATGAACTTCGGCGGCGGGATTTACAGCGGCGTCGCAAGCAATGGGCAGTGGTGGTTCTGGGTATTGTGGCGGCGTTGATACTGGCCGTTTTGACCGTGAGCTCGAAATTTGCCGAACGGCTCGAGCGTGAGAACGCAGAGCAGTTGGCCACCTTTATCGTTGACCTGGGAGAGCGTTTGCAATCGGATGTGGATCTTGAAACGCTGGCCGGGATAAGCGCAGCTTCTTTCAAATATCTACAAGGACTCGACCCGGATCAACTGTCACCAGAAACTGGCAAGAAAGTTGCTCTGGCCCTCCGGCAAATGGGCCGGGTTAGCCAATTGCAGGGCCGGCAGGACGCGGCCCTTGAAGCCCTGCAGCGTTCACGTGATCTTTTCAGCCGCTTGAGCGACAAGTACCCGGATGTACCCGGATTGCTGTTTGAGCTGGGTAATGCCGAGTACTACATCGGCGTGCTGCATGATGACCAGGGTGACTATGAAAGCGCCCTGGAGTCGATGCAAAGATACCACCTCCTGACCCGTAAACTATTGGCAGCCGACCCCGAAAATCCTGACTGGATTATGGAGCTGGCTTACTCACACAATAACCTGGCAGCAGTTCAGCTCAATGGTGGCAGGGATTTTGATGAGGCAACCCAGGCGCACGTGGCAGAAGCCGTCAGGTTGTTTGAGGTAGCAAGAAAATTGCGCCCGGATGATGCAAAGGTAGCAGATAGCTACGCCACCATCCTTGCGTGGGCAGCCGATGCCCAGCTCAAGAGCTGCAATCTCGAAAATGCGATGGATTTGAGAGAAAGAACTGCGGAGTTGAGAAAGGTCGCAGCCCAATCGAATCCGGGTAACAATAACCTGAAAAAACGCTACGCGTACGATTTGACCGGCTTGGGCAAATTGCAAATCCTGGTGGGCAAACTGGACCCGGCTAAGCAGAATCTGGAACTTGCCATACGATTGTTACAGCAGCTATCTGCCGCTGATCCAAGTAATGTGCCGTATCGACAGGGAGCGCTGATCCGGCAATTCTGGTTAGCCAGATTGGTTGGCGAAAGTGGCCGTCTCGGTGTGGCAAGATCCATGATGGCAATGCTCGAGCCGCAATTGCGGCCAACCGGGGAAGCCGCAGATGCATCACTTACTGGCGAGTATATCAACCTGCTGATCGCATATGCTGACATTGAGGCCCGCCTGGGTGCTCCGCAAGCAGCCACCAAATACCTGCAAGCAGCGGTACGTCTGCAGATGGACAATACTGGCCCGCAGGAATGGGATAATTTTGACAAACAAAGAATACAGCGGGCCAGGTACCAATGGTGGGAACAAGGTGGGGAAGAGGATCTCGGCCACTTTACAGTGCAATCGAAAAGCAGCCCGGAATCTGCTGGAAAATTCCGCAGTTGCACCGAGGCAGACATGGCGGCACGTACGTATATCATGGAAGGAAACAGAGATGGTGCCGCCCGGGAGGTCGCGTATTTGAGATCCAGAGGGTATGCTGAGCCGGCCTTCATGCGCTTTTGCAGAAAATATGACCTGTGTAAATAATAATTTTAAATTCAAGGCCTACATCAGTTATAGCCACCGGAATGAACGCTGGGCGGCCTGGTTGCACACAACGCTCGAATCGTATCGCGTACCTCGAAAGCTGGTTGGGACCAGCACCGCTGCCGGTGAAGTGCCAGCACGAATCAGACCTGTTTTCCGTGACCGGGATGATCTTTCTTCTGCATCTGACCTGGGCGACACCGTCACACAGGCGCTGTCTGACTCCGAAAATATGATCGTGGTTTGTTCACCCGATGCCGTTGCCTCGCACTGGGTTAATCAGGAAATCCGTGAATTTGCCAGCCTTGGGCGGCAGAAGCAGATTTTTTGCGTGATCGTCGCAGGCGAGCCCGATGGCAGTGAAGCTGGCCGGGCCTGTTTTCCACCTGCCCTTGCAGAAATCGGCTTGCGAGAACCGCTGGCAGCAGATGTTCGCAAGTGGGCTGATGGCAGGCGCCTGTCCAGGCTCAAGCTGATTGCGGGAATATTAGGTGTTTCCCTGGATCAGCTAAGGCGCAGGGATTTACAGAAACGCCAAAGAGTATGGACGCTCGCTACGGTCGCATGTGTCGCGTTGGCGGCTATCCTGGTTGTGGCCGTCACGTCCCGCATCGCAGCCCAGCAACGCCGAAACTCGGGTGAATCACTGGTCACCTATAAACTTAATGAGTTGCGCACGCTGCTGAATGTGGCAGACGACCCGGAAGACCTGAACCGATTGAAACAATGGGATCCGCAGGCGTTGGCCCGCCTGGTTGACCTGGCTGGCGAGGCCGGAAATACGCTCAGTAAATCAGCGATGGGCCTGCGGGAGCAGGGGAGCCATCTCTACGAAAGTGGTGAGTTGGCAGGGGCCATGGAGAAGTTTCAGCAATCCTGGGCGCTCTATGCAGAAGTTTATCGTCGCGATCGCAGCAATCAAACGGCTTTCTTTGAGCTGGGACAAGCGGAATTCTATATCGGCCTCGTGTATGCGGATCAAGGTGAATCGGATAAGGCTGAAAGGTCGTTCATGTCGTATGCAGAGATCACCCGACGACTCATTGTACTGCAACCGAAGAATGCTGAGTGGGTACTGGAAATGGCCTATGCCCTGACCAATCTCGGAGAGATGCAAAAGCAACGCGATGCCAATAACCCGGAGCGTACCTTACAGTTGATGCAGTCAGCACTGGAGTACAACCAGATTGCACTGGTACTGGACCCTGAAAATGAATATTACCAGTCTGAACTTGGTCAATCACACGCCTTTCTTGCCGATGCCCAGCGTGGAGTTTGTGACCTGGAAGGGGCGCTTCAGTCGCGCAAAAAAAATGTCAGGCTGGAGCAGGATATCTTGCTTGAGGACAGCCAAAACACCCGTAAGATGAAAAAACTGGCCTGGGCACTCAGCGGCTATTCCGTTGTTCAGGTTGAAATGGGGTGGATTGATGAAGCCATCGAAAGTCTCGAACAGGCTTTGCAATTAATGTCACCGGTTTTGGCTCAGAATCCGGAAGTAAAACAGATCAGCCTGTTCATGTTTCATCGCAGACATCGCTTAGCCATGCTAAAAGTGCTTGGTGGGAGCCCGGCTCAAGTGAGGCTGATCATTGATGCACTTGACAGCGACTGGCAGCGTAATAAGCAAAATGGCGGCGCGGAAGATACCCATACTGAAGAATACGCCGCCTTTCTCGTTGATAGCGTACAGCTTGCTCAATCCGTGGGTGACACAGCAACGGCAGAGCGGAAATCTGCAGACGCGGTCACTTATCTCTCCGCAATATTGCGTACAACACCCGCTAACCAGGTTGCACAGAACATGCTGTCGCTGGCTGTTTTTCAGCAATGGGAATTGAACCGGCAGGCACCCACGGAGGATATCCTGGCACTACTGCCGGATTACGGGGCCTCCAGAGGGCGCACCCGGGCATGTTTTGTTGCCAATATTGCCACCCGGCAAGCTATCATGCTGGGCGATACGGCACAGGCGCAGCGGCTAACAGACTACCTGCTCGGGCATGGCTATCGTGAAGCCGGCTTTATGCGGGTATGCAAAGAATATTCATTGTGTTCAGGGTAGTAAAGAGCGGCCTGCCCATGCATGTAATCGTGATACAGAACGCTCTTGTTTAAGCAATTTTGGGAGAATGGCATGAAAAATAAAGGTGTAGTCAAACGGTATATATTTGGGCTTGTGTTGGGGCTCTCTTTAGCTGCAGTTGCGCCCGCGGCGCTGGCCAATAATCACTACTTCATTCAGATGAAAGTAAAAAATGGCAGTGAATTGGATATCAGAACCAATAAAAAGGAGACTGGGGACTGCAGAGGAATGAGCAAGAAAAAGGGCTGTGTTCGTGTACCGGTGGATGACAGGAACCTTAAGGTCAGTTTTTTGCTGGCGGGAAATTCAAAATGCAAAAGAGCTAACGGTGCAAAATGGAAGCTGAGTGGAGTGACCTTAGGTGGAAAAGGCAGTTCGAAAAAGCCTGCTAGCTGGGGAGGGTTTGAGCGTGATCAAGAGGTTAAAAAAGATTTTGTTTTTCTGGATGCCGGGAAAGGGACTTTGCAGCCGAGCTCTGCAAGTTCTGACAGGATATTCACTATCTCTGACAAAAATCAGAGCACTTATACAGTCTGGTACAAAGTTGAAGCCATTTGCGTTGATGCCAGAGGCACAACCTTTGGAGCGCCCATATTCTCGGATCCGCGAATTGAGAATACCGGCACCACCGGAAGATAGCGTTCCAGCGCTGACAAGGTGGGTTTGTGTACCTGACCATTGGCATTACCGGGCATCGTGACCTGGTCGCAGAAGAAGTCCCTGCACTGCAAGGCATTGTGCGGGACTTCTTCCTGCGACTAAGAAATGACTTTCCTGCTCTGGACCTGCAGTTGATCACGCCGCTGGCTGAAGGCAGTGACCGGCTGGTGGCTGAGGTTGCGCAGCAACTGGGCATTGAACTGATCGTTCCGCTGCCAATGACCCAGGCTGAGTATGAGAAGGACTTTTCGTCAACCGAAGCGATCAATGCTTTCAGGAGCACGCTGGAAGAGGCGAAGGTTATTTGCCTGTTTGGCGGTTCCGGGTCTGGCGGAGTTCCAGTTTCAAATTCAGAGCGTGAACGCCTTTACGCCCGTATGGGTGTTTTCATATCTAACCACAGCCAAATTCTGCTGGCTCTGTGGGACGGTAAAACGCAGGGCGCGACCGGTGGTACATCAGGGGTTGTTAACTACCACGTGACTGCTGTTATGCCAGGTTTTTCGGTGAGCGAAGAATCCCCCAACCTGTTGGCAGACAATGAAAATGATCTTGTCTATCACATTGCCTGTTCCAGGGACCGTCCAGATGGGCGACCGCAAAAGGGCCTTGAACCGTTGCAGACTGCCTGGGTATCCGCTCACTTTGGTCGTGAAGCAGGAGACAATATGCCGCTGGAATACGAGGTCATGTTGCGCCGGCTTCAGGATTTCGGCCGGGACAAAGAACGCTACAGGACAATGATTGAAGCGGATGGCAGTCAATTCCTGGGCAATGCAAAGGGGCTTGAAATACCCACCGGTATCTGGGCCATCAGCAGGCAGTACAGTGCAGCGGACTGGCTCGCGATACATTTTCAGAAGCGGGTTTCCAGCGGTTTGATCGTCACGCATAGCCTCGCCGCACTAATGGGCCTGGCTTTTATACTGTATTCGGAGTTGGATGGCCTTGATCTGCTGGCATGGTTTTTTCTGCTGGCTTTCCTGGCGGGCTTTGTGCTTTTCAAATTAGGTGAAAAGCGCCAATGGCACCGCAAGTACCTCGACTACCGGGCGCTGGCGGAGGGTTTGCGGGTGCAGTTATATTGGAGTCTGGCCGGGGTCATTGATGTCCATTCCGCTGAATTTGCCTATGATAACTTCCTGCAGAAACAGGATGTTGATCTCGGCTGGATCCGGCATGTGATGCGTAATGCGAGCCTGCTGCGCAGTGGTAGCCAGGAACCGCCGGAGGAGTGGGTGGACTGGGTTATCGGGCAATGGGTGGGCACGGATGCGGCTGGCGGTGGCCAGTTATCCTACTACCGCAAAAAAGAAATTGAAAAATCTGACAGGTTCAGACGCACCACCAGGCTGGGTACGCTGTCGCTATGGGTGGGTATTCTGATTGCAGCCGTGTTGGTTACCATGGGGACGGACCTGAGTGGTTTCCAACGACAGGTACTGCTGGTGTTGATGGGTATTTTGCCGTTGATGGCGGGTATTCGTGATGCTTATTCACACAAAAAAGCTGAAAAGGAACTGATCAAGCAATACCGGTTCATGCGGGGTATTTTTGCCAATGCCAGGCGCCTGCTGGATAGTTCGGACGATATCGGGTTCCGCCGCAGGGTTTTGAAGGCCTTGGGTAATGCCGCGCTGGAAGAGGATGCCGAATGGATATTGATGCACCGGGAGCGGCCGCTGGAACACAGCGGGATTTGATCGCGAGCAGCGGAGCCGCTCGCAATTCCTGTTGGTCATCCGCCTTGGTGAAGTGTTCGGGTTAACGGTTCATGCGCCCCTGAACCAATGCGTCAACGACATCGGGTTCCGCCAGTGTTGATGTGTCACCCAGGTCCCCATAGTCGTTCGCGGCAATTTTGCGCAAGATGCGGCGCATTATCTTGCCAGAGCGGGTTTTTGGCAGCGACGGCGCCCATTGGATCAGGTCGGGTGTTGCAATCGGCCCGATTTCCTTGCGCACCCAGTTGCGCAGTTCGGTGCGTAGTTCATCGCTCGGCGTCGCATCAGCGATCAATGTGACGTAGACATAAATCCCCTGTCCCTTGATGTCGTGCGGATAGCCCACCACCGCAGATTCCGCGACCGACGGGTGCGATACCAGTGCACTTTCAACTTCAGCAGTACCCATGCGGTGGCCGGAGACGTTCAATACATCATCCACACGGCCGGTAATCCAGTAATAGCCATCTGCATCGCGTCTGCAGCCGTCACCGGTAAAGTAATTGCCGGGAAATACGGAGAAATAGGTTTCTACAAAACGCGGGTGATCGCCATAGACCGTGCGCATCTGGCCCGGCCAGCTAGCGGTGATAATTAACTGGCCTTCAGCCACTCCATCCAGGATATTGCCCTCGGCATCAACAATTCCCAGTTCGATGCCCGGTAATGGAAAACTGGCAGAGCCGGGCTTCAGCGGTGTGGCGCCCGGCAACGGCGTGATCATGATCCCGCCGGTTTCAGTCTGCCACCAGGTGTCTACGATGGGGCAGCGGCCCTCGCCGACGACGTGGAAGTACCACTCCCAGGCTTCGGGGTTGATGGGCTCGCCAACGGTGCCCAGCAACCGCAATGACGCTCTTGATGTCCGCTTGACGGGCCCGTCGCCGTCACGCATCAGTGCGCGGATGGCAGTGGGTGCGGTATAGCAGATATTGACCTGGTGTTTGTCGCATACCTGCCAGAACCGGCTGCTATCGGGGTAGTTAGGTACCCCTTCAAACATCAGTGTCGTAGCCCCATTGGCGAGCGGGCCATAGACGATATAGCTGTGGCCGGTAACCCAGCCCACATCGGCTGTGCACCAGTAGATATCGCCATCCTGGTAGTCAAAAACCAGTTCATGGGTAAACGAGGCATAGACCATGTAACCACCGGTGGTGTGCAGGACACCCTTGGGCTGGCCGGTCGAGCCCGATGTGTAAAGAATGAACAATGGATCTTCAGCAGCCATTTCCTCGCAAGGGCAATCAACTGAAACACCCGCCTCGCGTTCGTGCAACCAATGGTCGCGGCCACTCTCCATATGCACATCGTTGCCGGTATTGCGCACCACCAGTACTGCCCCCAGCACATCCGTCACACCGTCACGCTGGCAGGCTGCATCTACATTTTTTTTCAAGGGTATGGTTTTGCCGCCGCGCAAACCTTCGTCGGCAGTAATGACAATCGTAGACTGGCAATCAACGATGCGCCCCGCCAGCGCATCCGGCGAGAACCCGCCAAATACGACCGAATGAATTGCGCCGATACGTGCGCAGGCCAGCATGGCAACAGCGGCTTCGGGAATCATCGGCATGTAGAGCGTTATGCGGTCTCCACGGGAAGCCCCAAGCTGCTTGAGCACATTGGCCATCCGGCATACACGCTGATGCAGTTCACGGTAACTGATATGCAGATCACGTCCAGGGTCGTCGCCCTCCCAGATAATGGCAGTTTGGTCAGCGCGGCTTTCGAGATGGCGGTCAACGCAGTTGTAACAGGCATTCAGGGTGCCGTCTTCAAACCAGCGGATGTGCAGGTCATCGCTCTCCAGCGAGACGTCTTTGACCTTGCTGAATGGTTTGATCCAGTTGATTCGGCGCGCCTGTTCAGACCAGAATCCGGCATTGTCCTCAACCGAACGGTGATACATTTCTTCATAGCGCTGCCAGTCAACGCGGGTGCGCTGCGCCGCAGCGGGTATTACAGGATAGGTTTTACTCATAGTGATTCTTACCTTATTAAATTCCAGGCCCTATTTCTTCCAGGTCATGGCGGGGCGCCAACCCCATCGCCACAATAACCCGGCTCCGAACAGCAATCCGCCCAGGTGTGCAAAATGAGCCACCTGTGGCATCACACCGGTAACAGCGAAAGTTAATTCGACGGCACCGTAAATCAATACAAACCATTTTGCCTTGATGGGAACCGGAAAGAACAGCAGGATCAGCTTATTATTTGGCCACATCACACCATAGGCCAGCAACAGCCCAAAAACTGCACCGGACGCACCGATGGTGGGGTACACATTGCCACTTATGTATTGCACCACCAACTGGACCAGCCCGGCGCCCAGCAAACAAACAACGTAGTATTCAGCATAACGCTTGCTGCCCCACATCTTCTCCAACGGAAAACCAAATATGAAGATAGCAAACATGTTAAAGAACAAATGGTTGAAGCTACCGTGAAGGAAGCCGTACGTGAATGGCTGCCACGGCTGGAAATTGCTGCTGTACAGGGGCCACAGTGCCAGCTGCGGGGAAATGTCCTGCATCAGGAATATCGCAGTGGCAGCGACAATAACACCGATAGACACCGGCGTTTGGCCAACGAAGGCCAGGCTTATTTTGTAGTTCAAATAGAATCTCCGTTGAGACACTGCGTGATTCGCTGGTTTACAATATTACAATGACTGAACCTAACAATCATAATTCACCGCATGTTCCGCCAGATTATCGCAAGTTACCGGCCGCACGCGGCCTCGCCTGGGTGACGGGTAGCTGGGGGTTGGTAAAAAGGCAGCCGCTGCGCTTAATACTGATCAGCCTGTTTTTGCAGGTTTTCCTGAGCTTTTCCCAGGCCGGGGCTCTGGGTCTGCTGGTTATCCTGACCCTGCCTGTTTTGAGTGCCGGCATGCTGCATGCTTTTTACCAGGTTGAACGGGGCGAAAAGCCACTTCTGGCAGTATTGTTCGTACCCTTCACATCGACCAGGATGTTCGCCACATTATTGTTGTTGGGTGGCGTGGTTATGGTGCTGGGATTTCTGGTAATTTCCGTGGTGATGTCGGGCCAGTTAATGGGTATTGATGCCGGCATACTCAGCCGCATCGAACAGGGTGACCTGGAGGCAATCCAGCTCATCGATCCCCAAATCATGCAAAATGCTGTGTTTTCCATGGCCATCGGGGCCGCGATCAGTGGCAGCATTACCTATTTTGCAGTGCCGTTAATCTGGTTCAGGAAGCAGACCTTGAGCAGGTCCATCCGCCTTGGACTGGTGGCGCTGGGACGGAACTGGCGGCCACTGCTGGTCATCGGCGTACTCCTGGGTTTGCTGGCTGTCCCGATCGGCTTGCTGGTTGGTTCTTTTTACCTGTCCGGGTTGAGCGGCGGCAGTGTGTCCCCGGTACTGGCATTGCTGATTCTGCTACTCGGCTCGATGTTCCAATTGCTGTTATTTGGCACCCAGTACCTGGCTTTCAGGGATATTTTTGGCCTGGATCTGGATGGTGTTGCCGGCAAAGACGCCAAAGACGATCAACTGCTGGCTTGATCTTCTTGCGGTTTTTTACCCGTTACCAGGATGCGGGAAAAAACGATCCCGACTTCAAACAATAGCCACAGGGGCAAGGCCAAAAGCGTTTGTGAAATGACATCCGGTGGTGTCAGGACCATGCCCAGCGCGAATGCGCCGACAATGATGTAAGGGCGCCAGCCGGCCAACTTGGCGGGGGTGGTGATGCCGGTGGCGACCAGGATAATGGTTGCGACTGGTACCTCAAAGGCGATACCAAAGGCAAAAAACAGTGTCATCACAAAATCCAGGTATCTGCTGATATCCGTCATGACCGCTACACCTTCTGGTGCGACCCTGGTCAGAAAGCCGAATATCAGTGGAAAGACAACGAAGTAAGCGAAGGCAACACCGGTATAAAACAGGAGCACCGAAGACCACAGCAATGGCCGTGCCAGTCTTTTTTCGTGTTTGAACAGTGCCGGCGCGACAAACGCCCACAACTGGTATATCACGACCGGGATTGCCACCATGACCGCGACCAGCAGTGTCAGCTTGAACGGCGTCAGGAACGGCGATGCCACGTCGATGGCTATCATGTTGCTGCCTTCGGGCAGTTGCGCCATCAGCGGGGACGCCAGGGCTTCATAAAGCTGGCGCGAAAACGGCAGCAGCGCTATCAGTGCCACCAATACGGCCACGCTGGCCTTGAGCAGACGGCTGCGAAGTTCAATCAGGTGCTGGAGAAAACTTAGCTCCTGGTCTTCCTCAGCCATGTCAGGCATTGCTGTTTTCCCCGTCGTCTGTGTCACCGGCTTTGGTTTCTCCCGTTTTGGTTTCCTTGGCACCAGAACCCGACTCAGGGTCTTGCTGTGCGGCAGGTGACTCGTGGTTTTGGGGAGTGAACTCCGGAATGTCTGAAAGATCCGGCAATTCGGTATTCATGTCTTTAGCGAAACGCCGTAATTCCTCACCAGCCTGTTTGATCGGTGCAGCAATATCCGCCTCGTCCAATTCCGATTCAATGGTATTGCGCAGGCTGATCCAGCTTAATCTGGCCTTGCGCATAAAACCGCCAAGCGTGCGGGCTACAGCGGGTAGGCGTTCCGGTCCAAGGACAATAAGGCCAATCAGGGCCAGTAAGAAAAGCTCGGAAAACCCGACATCAAACATCGGTGTCGGTCGGGCTGGAAGCCGTGTCGTTTTCCCCTTGTTTTTGCGGCTCTGTGGAAGTAGTTTCTTCTGCGGTAATCTTTTCCGGATCGCTTGCTTCGGGTTCCTCTTCCATGCCTTTACGGAAGCCTTTTATTGCGCCACCGAGGTCGGATCCGATGTTGCGCAACCGCTTGGTTCCGAAAACCAGTACGACAATCAGCAGCAGGATCAGCAGTTGCCAGACACCTATTCCACCCATGATGTTTTAACTCCGGAGTTTCTTGAATGTACGTATTTTAGCCCAAACCGAGTGGTTTGGCTCTAAAATTCAGCGTGGGGGGAAACAGCAATCAGTAATGCCGGCGCAGAACAACCATTCCGGCGAGCAACAAAATAAATATTGTCAGCAGTTGTCCTGCAGCGCTGAGAGTCGGGATAGCCGGATAATCATTGTTGCTGCCGCCACATGCAGACGGCGGCGCGATGGCCAGGCTCTCAAAGCCGAGTTCGCTGGTGGTGCTCACCAGTTTTGCGGTGCCGGTATTGATATCAATTTGCAGGATTTGGCTGGGGTAATCTGCAATCATATTGTTGACAATACGGCGATCGGTGATGGCCCATAACGTGCCGTTAGCATCGAACGCCAGTCCGCCCTGGTTATATTCTCCGGCTTCAGCCCCAAGCGGACCAATCAACGTCGCAACACCCGTGGTTACATCAATGCTGTACAGATTTGGAGAATCGGTAGTGCCATCCTGAAACTGGCCGTTGCCCAGCCCATAAATCCTGGTGGGGTTGCCAATCGCCGCGATGGCACTGATATTCTGGCCAAGCGCGCCTGCTGCGCCAATGACTGTACTGATGCCGTCCAGACCGAGGCGGTACAGGGTGCGGGTTCGTACAGAAGTGACATACAGTAAGTTGTCACAACTGAAAGTCATACCAAAGTCGTTACTGCCGCCGATTGGAAAGCCCACCAGCGGAACCTGTTCCACAAAGCTGATAGCGCCTGATGTGGTATTGATCGGGAAAAGTGTAAGGGAATCGTCATCGACACCCCAAAGCTTTCCGGCGGGCGAAATTGCCAGGCCCTCTGTGTCCAGGAGGGTTGCAATTCCCGTAAAGAGCTCGCCTCTGCGCAGGTCAATACCTGTAGCAAGGTCAATCTGGTAAAGGCTGTCATCGACCAGAAGGTTGCCGCTGTCTGAATTGACACTAAATGCCATTGGCGCGCCAATGGCACTGATCGCGAATAGCGATATGAGCACCATAAGGGCAAATTTTAACTTCTTATTCATGCACGCAGCACCCAGCCTTGTTGCAACAGCAACTGGAAGGCCATGCTAGCAGGAAAAACTGGTATTACAAAGCCTTAAGTGCAGTATCTCAGGCAGCGCAAGGGGTTGTTGCGAAACTGCAACATGCTCGATGCCAGCCATGAAAAAGGCCGAAAATACCATACGGGCTTGTAATTCCCATGGTTGCCGTGTTTTTATGACAAATTCACTGCTGTACAAGCTTGAAAACGGCAGGTACAAACTGCAGAATTCATGGATGTGTCGCATTTTGACAACAATCTACCATTTTTCTTATTTTGGGGGCCTGAATGCCTGAAAAAGGTGTTTTGCTGGTAAACCTTGGCACCCCCAGGACACCAGAAAGCGGCGATGTGGGTCATTTCCTGGCGGAATTTCTATCCGACCCCCGGGTGGTAGATTTACCGCGCTGGTTTTGGCTGCCACTGCTAAGGCTGGTCATTATCCCCTTGCGTAAGGGGAGAACGGCCACTGCTTATAAAAAGATATGGATGGAAGGCGGCTCGCCTTTACTGGTCTATTCTGAAGCCCTGGCCGCGGGTCTGGAGCAGCAATTAGGTAAGCACGTGAAAGTTGTCCTGGCGATGCGCTATGGCGATCCGGATATTGAAAGTGGCATGCAGACTATGTGCAGGGCGGGCGTAGAAGAACTGATCGTGCTACCCCTCTACCCGCAATATTCAGCGACCACGACAGCATCTGTTTTTGATGCCGTAACCGTCGCATTGAAGGAACTGGACTGGCGTCCTGAAATACATTGCGTCAAGCAATACCATGACAGGCCCGGTTGGGTTCATGCCATCGCCAGCTCAGTGCGTGATTTCAGGGCGCAGCACGGCAAGGCAGAAAAATTATTGTTTTCAATGCACGGAATCCCCAGACGGATGGTTGATGCAGGAGACCCGTACGAGCAGCAATGCGGGCAAGCCGTTGCGGCACTGGTCGAAGCTCTGGGGATGAAAGAGGATAGTCTGCTTACCTATCAGTCCCGCGTTGGACGTGAACCGTGGCTGCAGCCGTATACCGATAAGGTGATTGAAGAGTTGGCAAAGGCTGGTGTCAAACATATTCAGGTTATCAGTCCGGGTTTCGCCGTGGATTGTCTCGAAACACTGGAGGAAATTGCCATTCGGTACCGGGATCTGTTTATCGCTGCCGGAGGCAGGAAGCTCGAATATATTCCCGCCCTGAATAATTCGGACACACATATCAACCTGCTTACCTCGATTGTGAAACAGCAACTGGATGCCTGAACCAGAATCCCTCTACTTGTGCATTGCGTGAATCGGCGCATAGGGTCACAATTTACCCATGGATGTTTTCAGAGTTTTCCAGGTAGAAGCGGCCCATCGCCTGCCAAATGTTCCCGACGGGCATAAATGTGCGCGCTTGCACGGGCATTCTTTTCGCATTGAAGTACATGTTTCAGGCCCGCTTGAAGAGCGCCAGGGCTGGGTCATGGATTTCGCAGATTTACGGCGTGCTTTCCAGCCGGTATTCGAGCAACTGGATCACCATTATCTGAATGAGATCGATGGGTTGGCTAACCCTACCAGCGAAAATCTCGCTCGGTGGATTTGGCAGCAACTGTCGCCAGGTCTTGCAGGGCTAAGCAAAATTGTCGTACAGGAAACCTGTAACGCCGGCTGTATCTACCGCGGCGGTTAAGGAGAGCCGACGGATTCAGTTACCGGTATTGAAAGCTTTTCCGACGAATATTTCGTCGTTTCCACCCGTCCCCCGGTTCCTCAATCCGACGGCCCTGCAGGGCAATCGTTCCGGCTGATTTCAGCCAGTCGAAGCGGTGGCTCTCAGTGCCAGGTCAGCACAGCCGCTATCACCTTGCCGGTTGTCACAAAAAGGCTTGGTGCTTGATTTTCCACAGCGACAGAGTGCACCACCCATGGTGATACATTCCTGGCCTTTCTGGTTGTAGATGCGCAGATAGCCGCGGAATTTTAGCGGGCCATTTTTAACACAGGTAACCGTGATGGTTTGCGGTCTGCTGATTGGCATCCAGTCCGAGACCTGTTGCACGGCACCATTGTCAATAAATTCAACCTCAAGGTGCTGGTTGTCACACAGGGGCTTGCTATTTGACGCCCCGCAGCGACAGAGGCTGAGGTGATTGGTGTGAGTTACAGCACCGTCTTCAGCGATCAAGGTGATATTTCCCGTCATTTTCAACGGGCCACCATTGGTGACCAGGAGTTCATTCGGGAGATCAAGCCGCTTCGGAACACGTTTGTTGCCGCGTTGCTCGCGAAACCAACGGTCCAGTGCTTTTTCACTGGTACTTTCCTGCACCCTCGTATCCTGTCCGGATGGTGCGGGTGGTTCCCGTTGCGGGTTTATAGCAGAATCGTCAGCCTGGGGAGCTGACTCGGTCCAATCCAGAGGATCGGCGTAAGCTTTGAGTGTGTCTTCCATGACAAAACATCTCCAGTAAGTCTATTCCCTTAGTTATACTGAACCTTATACAATACGCGCTTTGTCAATAAACACAAGGGTTTCCATGCAGGCACTGCGGTTAATAGTTGCTGCTTTCCTGCCGTTAAGTGCATTGGCTGCCCTCGAATCTCACTCGAATCTATCCCGGATCGCGTGCGTGATCCGGGACACTACACTAGGATCCTGAGTTATAGGGTTGAAGCCATGAATGCTTTGATATCTGCCAACACTTCATCGGTGTGTCCGTCAGGATCGACATCGTCGTAATGTTTGACAATTTTACCTGCGGGGCTGACCAGGAATGACTGGCGGCTTGCCAGTTTCAACAGCTTGAAATCACGCAGCACACCGTAGGCTCTGGAGACGTTGCCCGCTTCATCGGCCAGGATGGTAAAGGGTAGTTTGTACTTGTCAGAAAACTCCCGGTGGGAATCCACGTCGTCAACACTGATGCCGACGACTGCGGCACCAATGGCTTTAAACGCATAAATATTGTCGCGGAAGTTGCAGGCTTCGGTGGTACAACCCGGTGTGCCGTCTTTGGGGTAGAAATAAATGGCCAGCCACTGACCGCGATAGTCTTGCAGTGAATGCCACTCGCCATTCTGATCCTGTAGCTTGAATGTTGGTGCAGCAGAACCGACGGCAGGAGGTTCCCCTGCAAATACCGGGGCAGACAAAAGTGCGGTGAGTAGAATAAGGAGGATATTTTTCATGCTTGGGTACTCTTTTAAGAGGAAAAAACGATTCTGGGGCGATTGAACAAGGTGGCGGCAACTGCCACGAATGCCAGTCCGATCAGCAGCGTGCTGCCCGCAGACACCAGTAGCCACAGCAGTGGCACGGACTCGCCGCGAACAATCTCACCAATCAGAAGATTTTGGGAAAACATCGGAATGGACATCATCCAGGTCACGGGTGTAACGGGGTTAACCATAAAGATGATGCTCGGAATGATCGGGATCATGAATACCAGCCCCATATAAGACTGTGCTTCGCGCAGGCTTTTCGCCAGCGCGGCCAGTGTCGTCAGCAAGGCTGCCGCCAATACAACCACAGGTGCGACCGCCAGGAGAATTCTGCCTACCGCCATGGCGCTCAGGTTCAGGTCTACGCCAAGGGCGCCGGTTGGCAGGAGCGGGAAGGCAAAACGGAATGACAGCAGGGTCAATGACAGCGACGCAAAAGCAAAGGTCGCTGTCGCTGACATTTTCCCCAGCATGATCTGCCAGCGCGGTACCGGGTTGATCAGCAGGGGCTCCAGCGACTTTCGCTCTTTCTCGCCCGCTGTTGAGTCAATGGCCAGATGCATGCCGCCGGTAAACGCGGTGATCATCAATACATAGGGCAGCATTATCATCACCAGCATACCGCGGCTTTGCGGCGTGGATAAATCGACATCCTTTATCATGATGGCGGTCCGGATAGACGGTGCAACACCCCGTAGCTGCAACCGCAGTTGCCCGATCTGTGCGCCGTAGGCCAGCAATAAGTTCCTGACCCTCCGCATGGGTGTCTCGGATTCGCGCCTTGAAGGGTCGGCGATGATTTCTACCACGGCGGGCTTACCGGTTTTCCATTGTTGTGGAAACTGTTCAGGGATACGAATAATGACCGGCACCTGCTGGGACCTGACCAGGCTTTCGGGGTCTTCCGGCGCCGCCTGGACCACCACACCCTGTTGCTCCAGGTAAGTGACCAGGTTGGGCGCGTGTTGCGCGCCCACCACCGGTACTTCCAACACCTGTTCTGCGCGCTCCTGCTGTTTGCTGGCAGCGAAATAGCCCAACCCGATAAACAGGATTGGAAACAGGATGGGCCCCAACAGTACTGAATTGAACAGCGAGCGCCGGTCACGCAGGTTTTCGCGAATCTCCTTCTTGAAAATCGTTGCAAAGCCGCTCATGCCTGCAGTCCTTCTTCTGTGCCAATCAGGTAGACGAACGCATCTTCGAGCGAGTCGCAGTTACTTTGTTCCAATAACTCTTGCGCTGTCCCGTCTGCAGCAATTTCACCCTTGGAGATGATGATGATCCGGTCACACAATGCCGCGACCTCCTGCATGATATGGGTAGACAGTACCACCGAATGCCCGGTTGCCTTCAGTCCCAGGATGTAGCGTCGCAACGCACGGGTACTCATCACGTCAAGCCCGTTACTGGGTTCGTCCAGTATTACGGTCTGTGGCTTATGTACCATGGCGCGTGCAATGGCCACCTTGACGCGCTGCCCCTGTGAAAAGCCCCCGGTGCGCCGTTCAATGAAGTCGGCCATATCCAGAGTCCTCACCAATGCTTCGATGCGGGTATCAATTTGGCTGTGCGACAAACCGTGCAGGGTGCCGAAATAAGCGATATTCTCGCGAGCCGTCATGCGTGTGTACAGACCCCGGCTATCGGGTACCACGCCCAGTGTGCGCTTGATGGCCATGGCGTCTTTGCCTGGGTCCAGGCCGTCGATACGTATTTCACCCTGGTCCGGTGGCAGCAACGAGTACAGCATACGCAAGGTGGTCGTTTTGCCGGCCCCGTTGGGTCCCAGTAAGCCGGTAATCTCGCCATCACGGACCTCGAATGAAATGCCCCTGACGGCTTTGACATCGCCGAAGGACTTATGCAGGTTGGTGACTTTAATCATGGGTCAGGTCCGAGCAGGCTGGTAAAAAAGGGTGCCGGCCGGATTTTTTCCACACAGCGGGTATCAAGGCCTGCAACGCTGCCCCTGTCAATAAACGCGGTCGTTATATCGCGCAGACAGACAATCTTCATGACCGAATGTGCCTGGCCACGGGCCACCAGGTTCAGGCTGTTGGAAAATGTCTTCGCTGCCTGTGCTGCATAGCGGGGCGGTGTCACCGGGTCGCGCTCACCTGACATCAGCAAAACCGGGATTGCAGATATTACCGGGTCGTGGAAGCCTGGGGGCACTTTGCCATGTGGCCAGACCTTGCATTGTAAAGCGATGATCTGCAGAAACAGATTCCCCATCAGCGTGTCGCTGTAATCTGCCTGAAAATTTATAAAGGGGTAGTCTTCGCTGCACAGCACGGAAAGTTCCATGCCCCGCGCCAGCATCTCGTTCAGTCCGGACATCACCAGCACGGCCTGGCTGGCCAGTCTTGACAGGTCACCGGTGGTCAGTGCCTCGTGTACCAGCAACGGAATCAGTGCCTGGGTTTCACTGGCGTAACTGAGAAAGCGGATGGCAACCGCCAGCGTATCCGCCGTCAGGCGTACAGCTTGTGGTTTGCCGTTGACCGGGTTGATCATGGTAATTTCGCGGGGTTCATCGCGTAACTGCATGAACAAGGCGTTTAATTCGTCAACGTGGCGCGGGTACAGCGTGTTGCAGGTTTTGTCACGGGCACAGTCTGCAAACACCGCTGCGACACTTTGATCCAGCATCGGTGCATGTTCCTGCCCCAGCGCCAGTTGCATCGGAACCACACTGTCAAGGGTCACCGTGCGCACGGTTTCAGGAAACTCCCGCAGGTATACCTGGGCTGCGCGGGTGCCATAGGAAACACCCATGAGGTTAATCAGGTCGTAACCCATGGCCTCGCGGACACGGTTGTAGTCCCCCATGGCAATGGTTGTTGTGTAAAACCGTGGGTCACCATCAAGTTCAGCCAGGCATTTCTCGGTTTCACGACGAATCAGGTCCAGGTCGATGGCCTGGTTCAGGTCGTCTTCGGTTCCGGACGGGCAGGCCAGCTTGTTGGACTTGCCGGTACCGCGCTGGTCAATCATGACGATATCCCGGGTCTTACGTATCTGCCTCAACGTGGGCCGTAGCATGACCCAGGTCTCAGTAGCGGCCTGACCTGGTCCACCGGCAAAAAAGAACACCGGGTCCGGTTCAGTGGTGCTGCCGGTCGCCGGCGCCAGAGCAATGTTCAGGGTAATTTTGCGGCCATCGGGGTCTGCCGGGTTTTCCGGGACAGCAAGGGAGCCACAGCGGGCATCGGCGGTAAAACTCGTGCCGGGCAGGGTGAGCACACAGTTGCTGAACGCTATCTGGTTCGCATCCGGCAACGCCATGGACGGGGTCGGCAGTGGCGTTAAAACCAGTAGCCCATAAAGGAAAAGTTTATTCATGCAAGAATCATCACCTGACCGCCCGGTTAGCCCGAACATTTCATCGGGGATCCGGGATTTGCGCTGTAGCGGCTGAAATGTGAAGCCAGATGCTGGGCAAAACCGGACAGGACAAACCGTAACCAGCGGCAATAAGCCAAAATGCATTTAATTCCCTGATTAAATAATATATATTTCATTTTGTCGTCCGTTTTGGTGAAATGTTCGGGTTAAGGTAAACAGCCACACGGGCTGCGTCCATGGGTTATTTGTCATTCACGCACAATACTTTAAAAATATTTACCCAATCCGGTATTTTAATATGCTTACGATCAAGAAAGAAAATGCCATACTCGGGGCCACCGTTGAAAACCTGGATCTTACTGCGCCGCTGCAGGAAACGGATAAAAGGGAGCTGAGTAAAGCTTTGGCGGAAAACCACGTCCTGTTCTTCAGGGATCAGGTTATCAGTCACAAAAATCACAGGGATTTCGGGCTCGCGTTCGGCACGTTGCAGAGTCATCCATCATATCCCAGCATTGATGGGCACCGCGAGATTACGATTCTTAAAAATGATGCTGAAAACCCCTCGAAGATCGATGAGTGGCATACGGATATGTCATGCAGGCCCATACCTCCCATGGGTGGTATTCTGGTCGGGAGAATTGTGCCGGATACCGGTGGTGATACCCTGTTCTCCAGCCTGGCCGCCGCTTATGAAGACTTACCCGAAGCGCTTAAAAAATCACTTGAAGGGATGACCGCGACACACAGTTTTGCATTTGGATTCAGGGACAGTCTCGCCGAGCCGGGTGGCCGGGAGAGGTTGCAGGATGCCATCAACAAAAACCCGGATGTCGTTCACCCCCTGGTACGGACGCATCCCGTAACCAGGCGAAAACTAATTTTCTTAAACCGTATTTTCACAAGTAAAATTAATGGATTGAGCAAACCAGAGTCGAAGGACTTATTGAATTCACTCTGTGATCATATGGTTCAGGATAAATATGTCTGTCGATTTAAATGGCGGCAGAATTCCATTGCATTCTGGGATAATCGATCAGTACTTCACGTACCCGTCAACGACTACTTGCCAGCGCTCAGGCGTATGGAGCGGGTTGTGATCAGCGATACCCAGGCACCCGCCTGAGCCCTGTCCGCCTCACCGCTACGCAAGCAGCTAACCCGGAATGGCACTTTTCATCCCTGCGTCGAGTTCAGCCGCGAGTTCCAGCAGGTGTTCCCGGTTGAGATACCAGACATTCATCGTTTCGAAACGGGTAGGTGTCTGGTAATTGATGTCATTCTGACCTGAGATCAGCAGGTGTTTTTCAAGCGTGCCACCGAATTGCATACCCAGTTGGTGTGAATTTCTGTTAATGGCTGCCAGCCCCGCGCGACTTTCTGCGTGGCATAAATCCACTTCGTTGTGAACTGCCAGTAGCGCCAGTTGCAGGCGAAGAATCCCACCCAGGCCGTGTACGACGCCATGCTGCGGGCCGGACGTTACACGCATCGTGTTGTCATATTCCGCCAGGGACAATAGGGTGCCATCATCCAGTTTCACGGTATTCAGTTCCAGGTTACTGAATGCACAGATTTGCCTGTTGAGCAGTGATCTCACGATGATCATCGGGTATTTCTCGGGAATGCGCAGCATCATTCCAAGTTTTTTCCTGAAGTCGTAAGGGAAGGTCGGGAAGGTTTTCCTGTGCAGGCAGACCAGGTGCGCACAATCCACTGTGCTGAGGTTGTCCTGAGTAGCTACTTCGACCCCAAAATCATTCAATCGGTCAAATTCAGCCGCAATTGCCGCGGGGCTTTTTTTCGCCTGGGCCAGGATGCCGTCCAGTACCAATTTCTCCTGGCGAATATCGGTAACATCCGCACACCGGCGTGCTGTGCATTTCCCGATGTAGCTGATAAACAACTTACGGGGTCCGCTCAGTGCGATGCTGGCCTCAACCCTGAAACCCCTGTCCGTGAGTAATTCTTCACAGCCCGGCGGCAACCGGCCAGCCGACACGATTCGCACAGTAACACGGGAAACACCAACCCGGCCCGCGCAAGCGGCCAATTTATTGAGCAACCGCAAGAGCACGTTTCGTCCTGAAATCAGCCAGGGACAAAACCAGCGGATGCGTTCTCCGTCAGGGTCATGTATTGGCTGGGTAGAGCCAAAAGCTGAATAGGCAGTTTCTTGCAAGATACACTCGGTTCACGCACTGAAGACTAGCCATTCTAGCGCACTGGGGGGCAACGCCTGGTGTATTCCTCGATATATCCCGGTACCGTGTTTTTCTCGACATGGCCCACCAGCAGGATCAACAGATCACCGGGCTTACAGGCGTCGAGGATTCTGAGAATAACGTCCCTGCCAAAAGTTAAAACCATGGTGTGTTCCTCCGCTACGCCTGCTTCGATCAGGGCCTGCTGCATAAACGGCCCGACAAGCTTGCGTTTCGGGGTTGGAATTCGGTCATAGTCCTTGCAGAAATAGAAATCAAAGTGTCCGGCCACGGCCTGGGCCGAGCGCCTGTTGGCCGCCTCGGGACGGTTGTCAGCACCGGAAAAGGCAATCAGCTTGTGGCCACTGACTTGTTGCCGGTCAACGAATTCGCAGACCTTTCTCATACCATCTGCATTGTGGGCAAAATCGACGATGATCCGAAATGGCAGGCCATCAAATACATTCATGCGCCCAGGTGTCAATGCCGGACCCGCGCTGAACTTGCGCAGGGCTGCCCGGATAAGGTCGATGCCGGTGCCGACAAGGAAAGTGGCAGCGGCAGCGTGCATGACGTTACTAATATTGAATCGTGCTGTGCCGGAGAAAGTTGCTGGAATCTGATCCACTCTCATCAGCGCGATACGCTCGCTTTGATCGTAGACTATCAGCCACTCCCGGCCCGCCTCGTTCTCGAGTACGCAAAAACAAGCGCGGTCGCCGGCAGCCAGTTCGCGTAGTTGCTGCACACTGGAGTGCAGGGATACCAGGCAGCACCGCTGCGCGGCCACATGAACTAACATGGCCCTGCAGTGGGGGTCATCCGCGTTTAACACTGCTGCGTAACTGGCTCTCTCCACCACGGCACGTTTGATCCTGGCCATTTGTTCAACCGATTCGATTTCACCCTCGGCCAAATGGTCCCCGGATACGTTGAGGCAAACTGCGATATCGCACTTGTCAAAAGCAAAGCCACGGACCGCGATACCCCGGTGGTGCGTCTCCAGCACAGCGCTGTCTGCCAGTTTGCTGGTTAGCACCCTGGCGTGGCCTAAAAACGAACTGGCATCGGTATTGGAAATTTGCTTCCCGCACAAAAATATACCGTCCGTGCAGACCAGGCCTGGCTTGTGGTCGGACTGCTGCAATATGTAGCTGATCATGCGGCAGGTCGTCGTTTTTCCATTGGTACCAGTGACTGCAATGATGGGCATGCGGACACGGTCGAGGTCGGGGAACAGCCATTGGATCAATGCTGTGGCTGCCGAATCCAGCACATCCGGCCCGCCACTGCATTGACCCAGGAGCAAAC
>QIKV01000174.1 GCA_003233115.1 Oceanospirillales bacterium | reverse complement strand
AACGGCACCGGTCTGGATATCGTGTACCCGGCCAGCAGCCGCCAGGTTGCGAAGCGTATTCGTTCACAGGGAGCGATGGTTTCTGAACTGCCGCTGGGATCACCACCCAGGCGCCAGCATTTCCCGTCACGAAATCGGATAATTTCAGGTTTGAGCCTCGCTGTTCTGGTGATTGAGGCCGGCTTGAACAGCGGTACGCTGATCACCGCCCGTAAAGCCGCTGAGCAGGGTCGCGATGTTTTCGCGCTGCCCGGTTCCCTGCACAACCCCATGGCCAAAGGCTGTCACCGCTTGATCCGCGAAGGCGCAAGGCTGGTTGAGACCACTACCGACATCATGCAGGAACTCGGCCCGCTAGCTGCCGAATTAAAAATGGAAATACGCCAGCGGCTTGCACAGGCTGAAGGTCAGGATGAAGGTCAGGATGAAGGTGAAGAAAGACGGGGGGAGAACAGGCATAGTCTGCTGGATGATTCTGATTACAGCGCTGTATGGCGGGTGCTCGGATATGATCCCAAACCGGTAGATACCATTATTGAGCAATCCGGCCTCAGCGCACGGGAAGTGTCATCAATGTTGTTGATGATGGAACTCAAAGGTATGGTCAAAAAACACGACAGTGGACGCTTTTTTCGTGCATGACCCACTTGAACATCCGTGATGCAGTCCCAATCTGCTGCAGATATGTTGTGCCTGATTTCCCCCTGGTTGGGGCATATTTGGGCGGTAACCGGACAGTTTCGCACACAAAAGTGCATTGACGACTCGGCTGGCCTCAGCCATGCTGTGGCTACGAGAACGGAGAGGAATCAGGCTGGGGCTTGTTGCAGACAGCTTTCAGCCCATAGTCATAGAGGCTTAATAATGAAAGAAAACGTACTCGATGTGCTGATGTTTCTTTTTGAAAACTATTTTTACGATGAACCGGAAGAGACGCCTGACAGGGACTCACTGGAGGAAAACCTTCACCAGGCAGGATTTACCAACGGTGAAATTGACAAGGCATTCCATTGGCTGGACGGACTGGCTGAGCAACGCCACCAACCCGACCTGTTTCAGAATGCACACCGGCCTGTGCGCGTGTATGTCGACAGTGAACTGGCCCGCCTTGATACGGAGTGCCGTGATTTCCTGATGTACCTGGAAAACATCGGCATTGTTGATGGCCAGCGTCGTGAACTGGTGCTGGATCGGTTGCTGGCCCTGGAAACCGACGAAATTACGCTTGAAGATATCAAGTGGGTGGTGCTGATGGTATTGTTTAATCAGCCAGGTCAGGAAGCCAATTTTGCCTGGATGGAAGATTTGATGTTTGACACCGAGCAGGAGTATCGGCACTAATAATAAGGGTGCAGTCTCACAATAATTAGCTATTAAACAGCGTCACAACTGGAGGAATTAACCATTTAAACACCGCGCTGCCCGTTTGGCAGTTGGTGCTTGCTTGAACCTGAATATGGCCAAAAACCTGCTCATTGTAGAATCGCCGGCCAAGGCGAAAACCATCAACAGGTACCTCGGTAGTGATTTCGAGGTGCTGGCTTCTTACGGTCATGTACGCGACCTGCCCTCCCGTGACGGCGCGGTTGATACCGAACACGACTTCGCCATGAACTATGAACTGAGTGATGGCAGTAAAAAACACGTCGACAAGATCATCAAGGCAACCCGTAACGCCGAAGCAGTCTATCTCGCAACTGATCTGGATCGTGAAGGAGAGGCCATTTCATGGCATATCTTCGAGATTCTGAAAAGCAAGAAACTGACCGATAAAATCCCCTTTTACCGGGTCGAATTTTCCGAAATTACAAAGCGCGCAATACAGGATGCAGTAGCCAACCCACGCGAACTTTCCATGGATCTGGTCAACGCACAGCAGGCCCGGCGTGCCCTGGACCACCTGGTTGGTTTTAGCTTGTCCCCATTGCTGTGGAAAAAGATCAAGCCAGGCCTGTCTGCCGGCAGGGTTCAAAGCCCGGCTCTGCGCCTGATCGTCGAGCGCGAACGTGAAATTGAGAGCTTCGTTGCACAGGAATACTGGACCATCGAAGCCGACCTGAATAAAAACGACCATGCGTTTTCCGCCAACCTGGTACGGCTGGACGGCGATAAATACCGCCAGTTTGATATCCAGAACGAGCAGCGTGCTGTTTCCGTTCGCGACGAGTTGCTGGCGCATGCCGGTGGCCAATTGAAGGCGGACAGGATCACCCGCAAAGAGAGAAAACGCCGGCCCGCACCACCCTTTATTACCTCGACGCTGCAGCAGGATGCCTCCCGTAAACTCAGGTTTTCCGCACAAAAAACCATGCGCACGGCACAAACGCTGTATGAGGGTATCGAGCTAAATGGCAGCACCGAGGGACTGATTACCTACATGCGCACTGATTCGGTCAATCTGTCCAATGACGCGCTTGCAGACCTCCGCAGGCAGATCGCCAATCAGTTTGGTCAGGATTATCTGCCGGAGCACCCCAATTTCTATAAAACCAAGGCAAAAAACGCCCAGGAGGCGCATGAAGCTATCCGCCCGACGTCCGCTGCACTTCAACCAGACAAGATAAAGCCCTCCTTGACGGATGACCAGTTCCGGCTTTACGAATTGATCTGGAAGCGCACCCTCGCGTGCCAGATGACAGCGGCAAAACTCGACACCGTTGCAGTCGAGTTTGACTGTGGAGCAGGCGCCAGTTTCCGCGCTAACGGCTCAGTTGTTACATTCCCCGGCTTCCTGGCTGTCTACGAGATATCCAAACCCGAAGGTGAGACAAAACAGGAACGGCGCCTGCCGGAAATGCAGGAAGGCGATGTACTCACGCTTGACGGGATACGCTCTGAGCAGCATTTCACCGAGCCACCGCCGCGTTATTCCGAAGCCAGCCTGGTCAAGGCCATGGAGGAGTACGGCATAGGCAGGCCTTCGACCTACGCCAGCATTATGTCTACACTGGTGCGGCGGTACTACGCAGAGCTCGATAAACGCCGCTTCAAACCCACCGATACAGGCAGGGTGGTCGAACGCTTCCTGGAAAAACATTTCACTGAATACGTAGATTACGAGTTCACTGCCCGCATGGAAGATGCGCTGGATGCGATATCCCGCGGGGAAAAAGAATGGATTCCGTTGCTTGACGCGTTCTGGAAACCCTTCAACCGGCGCGTAATCGAAAAGCTTGAAACCGTTGATCCCGGCGAAGCCAAGGGCACGCGTGTATTGGGCATTGATCCCAAATCCGGCAAACCCATCTCGGTGCGCGTTGGCCGTTTTGGGCCGCATGCCCAGATCGGCACACGTGACGACGAGGAGAAGCCCGCCTTTGCAAGCCTGCGCCCCGGGCAGAGCCTGGAGACGATTACGCTGGAAGAGGCACTGGATTTGTTCAAGCTGCCGCGCTTGCTTGGCCAGACAGATGAAGATGAAGAAGTCGTCGCTGCGATTGGCAGGTTCGGCCCGTATATTCGCTATGGCAGCAAATTCGTTTCGCTAAAGGATGCTGATCCACATGACGTAACGCTGAAACACGCCCTGGAATTAATCGCTGCAAAAAAGGAATTTGATGCCAACCGCATTATTAAAACTTTTGACGGTACCGATATCCAGGTTTTGCGCGGCCGTTATGGCCCTTACATCACCGATGGCAACAAAAATGCCCGGATGCCAAAAGACCGCGAAGCAGAGTCATTGACCCAGGAAGAATGTGAAGAACTGATTGCAGCAGCACCCGAGCGCAAGCGTGGCAGAAAAAAAGCCGCTAAGAAAAAAACTTCTAATAAGAAGACCAGCAGCAAGAAGACCAGCAGCAAGAAGAAAACTTCCAGCAAGAAGAAGTCCAGAAAGAAAGCCCTGAAGCGCTGAGACATGGCCACCCATACGCTGCTGGATACCGCTGGTGCCGTTGAGCAAATACGTGCCGGCCAGATCATCGCCTATCCCACGGAAGCTGTTTTTGGTCTGGGTTGTGATCCAGGCAATGAATCTGCAGTACGCAAATTGCTTTCCCTGAAAGGCCGCCGCGAAGCAACGGGGTTCGTGCTGATTGCCAGTGAGTTTTCACAGTTACAGCCGTGGGTAGCCGATACTGAGGCGTTGCTGCTTGAGCGGGCCATGCAAACCTGGCCCTGGCCGGTAACCTGGCTGTTTCCGCGCGCCAGGGACGTCCCGGATTTCATAGCCGGCGAACATGACACAGTCGCCGTACGTATCACTGCGCATGGACCAAGCCGGGCATTGTGTGAGGCGTTTGGTGCAGCACTGATATCGTCCAGTGCAAATCATGCATCTGCCCGGCCCGCCCGCAGTGCCGGGGAGGTGGAAGACTATTTTGGCCACTACCTGGGCGGTATTTTGGCGGGCCCGCTGGGTGGTGCTGAACGCCCGAGTGAAATTCGTGACCTGGTAAGTGGCGAAGTGCTTAGAAAAGGCTGAATGATGCTTGTTGAAAGGGTCAAAACCTACTTGTTGGGATTGCAAGACAGCATTTGCAGTCGCCTGGAAGCAGAAGACGGCAGCCAGCATTTCAGGGAGGATTTATGGGCGCGTAAAGCCGGTGGCGGCGGACGGACCCGGGTGCTGGAGCAGGGTGTGGTCTTTGAGCAGGCCGGGGTCAACTTTTCCCACGTTTTCGGCGACTGCCTGCCACCATCGGCAACGGCTGCGCGGCCCGAACTCGCCGGATGCAATTTCCAGGCCCTGGGTATTTCACTGGTTATTCACCCGCGCAATCCGTATGTTCCGACCAGCCACGCGAACGTGCGCTTTTTCATTGCCGGTAATGGCGATGCCCTGGATAGTGCCGGGCAGGCCTGGTGGTTTGGAGGCGGCTACGATCTGACACCCTGCTATCCTGACCTGGAAGACATTGTCCATTGGCACCTGGCCGCCAGGAATGCCTGCCTGCCGTTTGGAGATGACGTTTACCCCCGCTGCAAAAAATCCTGCGATGCATACTTTTACCTGCGCCACCGAGATGAAACCCGTGGTGTCGGCGGCCTGTTCTTTGACGATTTGAATGCATGGGGCTTTGAACGCAGTTTCAGCTTTATGCGGGCCATCGGCGACAGCTATCTGCCGGCCTACCTGCCCATCGTTCAGCGTCGCAAGCAAACGCCATACGGCGACCGGGAGCGTAATTTCCAACTCTACAGACGCGGGCGCTATGTGGAATTCAACCTCGTATATGACCGTGGTACACTGTTCGGCCTGCAGTCCGGTGGTCGCACTGAATCTATCCTGATGTCTCTGCCACCCGCCGCCAACTGGCGCTACAACTGGTTGCCGGAACCGGCGTCAGCAGAAGCAAGTTTGACTGAATTCCTGAAGCCAAGAGACTGGCTGAGGGATCTTTGAATGTGGTGCCAATCAGATGACTTTCTCTGAACAATCGAAGCCGATACTTGAATTTTAGGTGAAAATCATGTAAGATGCTGATTCTACGTGACATTCATACGCGAGATTCACAATTCCGCTTTACGAACAAATTCAAGGAAATAGCCATTAATATTCATCCAGGCGACACCATTCACCATCCCCTCCATGGCATAGGACAGGTTGAGTCCATCCGCGAAAGAAGTTTCTCCAGAGAAAAAAATGACACTTTTGCAAAGCTGTATTTCGGTCGTGACGGCCTGACCCTGATGCTGCGCGAGCAGGATCTCGAACAGGCTGTGCGCACACCCATCAACAAACAGCAGGCCAATAAAATACTTGAACACCTCGACAACTGGAACGGTAAAGTCGGCAGTTCGTGGAAAGTCCGCGCATCTGCGAATCAATCAGTACTGGAAAGTGGTGACCCGTTTGGCTATGTCGATGTCTACAAAGGCCTGAGCAAGCTGGAACACGAGGGGACCTTGCGTGCCTCGGACCGGCAGCACCTTACCCAGTCGCTGGAGCTGCTGGTCGAGGAATTGGCCTATGCCATGGGCAGCACGCCCGAGCAAGCGCGCAAACAAATTACCAGACAGTAGTTAAAAAGCCCTGCCAGCCAGGCTGGCAGGGCTCAAAGTGGGTCTCGGTCAGGGGGAATCAACCGATCCCGGTGCCCGCTTTGTGGAAGGCGGGCCGACCGTAAGCACGGTCATGAAATAAGACACAAGAGCACCGGGATGGTTCAGCCTGTAACCATTAAAAAAAACCATCAATGCGCAGTATCCCAATCCGGGCCGGAATCCGCATCGACGACCAGCGGTACATCCAGGTCTGCTGCTGCTGACATATACCCGATTACCGTTGCACGAACAGGCTCAAGCTGCTCCTGCTCTACCTCCAGTACCAATTCGTCATGTACCTGCATCACCATGCGTGCGCCGGGCTTGTCGGTTTGCAGCCAGCCATCTACCGCGAGCATGGCAATCTTGATGATATCAGCCGCTGTACCCTGCATCGGCGCGTTGATGGCCGCACGCTCAGCAGCCTGGCGGCGAATCCTGTTGCCGGCATTGATTTCAGGTAAATACAGCCGACGCCCAAACAGCGTTTCGACATAGCCCTGTTCACGCGCCTGCTCGCGGGTGTGTTGCATAAATACCCGCACACCCGGGTAGCGGGAAAAATAGGTGTCCATAAATTCCTGTGCTTCTGTCCGGCTGATATCCAGTTGGCGGGCCAGCCCGAAGGCAGACATACCGTACATCAGGCCAAAATTGATCGCCTTGGCAGCGCGGCGCTGAGCCGCAGTTACTTGCTCATAGTCTTCACCAAAAACCTCACCGGCAGTTGCCCGGTGAATATCGACACCGTCATGGAAGGCCTGCAACAAGCCCTTGTCAGCGGACAGGTGCGCCATAATGCGCAGCTCAATCTGGGAGTAGTCTGCCGCCAGTATCACGTGTCCCGGTGGCGCTACAAATGCTTTGCGAATCCTGCGGCCCTGCGGCGTGCGGATTGGAATATTCTGCAGGTTGGGGTTGGATGATGACAACCGGCCGGTCGCCGCCACTGCCTGGTGGTAGGAAGTATGTACGCGCCCGGTATGCGGATTGATCTGTTGCGGCAGTTTATCAGTGTAAGTGGATTTGAGCTTGGAGATTGAACGGTGCTCCAGGATCAACCTGGGCAACTGGTAGTCTTCAGCCAGTTCCTTCAGCACGTCTTCAGCCGTGGACGGCTGTCCCTTCGGAGTTTTACGGATAACCGGCAATTCCAGTTTCCCGAACAGGATCTGCTGCAATTGCTTAGGTGAACCCAGGTTGAAAGGCTGTCCGGCTACTGCGTGCGCCTGGCCCTCCAGCTCGTGCAACCGCCTGGCCAGTTCCCTACCCTGTTGCAGCAGTAATTTTCCATCAATCAGCACACCGGCCTGCTCCATTCTGGCCAGGACCGGTATCAGGGGTATTTCAATCTCTACCAGAACGTTTTTCAGGGTCGGTTCAGCCTGCAACTTCGGCCACAGGTGTTGATGCAATCGCAGGGTAACGTCAGCATCTTCAGCCGCGTAGTGCCCGGCGTCCTCAATGGACACCTGGCTGAACGGAATCTGTTTGACGCCCTTGCCGGCGATATCTTCATAATGCGTGGTCTGGTAGCCCAGGTATTTCAGCGCCAGCGAATCCATATCGTGACGGCTCCCGGTGCTGTCGAAAACGTACGATTCCAGCATGGTGTCAAAGGCAACCCCCCGCACAGCGAGACCATAGCGTGAAAGGACATTCATATCGTACTTGATATGCTGCCCTACCTTTTTGGGTGTTTTGCCCTCCAATAGGGGCTTTAAGGCTGCCAGAACCATTTCACGGTCAAGTTGTGGGGGTGCGCCCGGATAATTGTGGCCCACCGGGATGTAAATCGCCGTGTAAGCGTCAATGGCAAAACTTAACCCCACCAGTTCGGCCTGCAGCGGGTCCAGGCTGGTGGTTTCGGTATCGACAGCAATCAGCTCTGCGCGCTGTAGTTTTTCCTGCCATTGCCCGAACGTGTGCCTATCCAGCACAGTGACGTAGTTCAGTTCGAGCGGAGCGCCTGGTGACGTATCAACCGTGCTCAATTCCTGTAGCCAACTGTTGAACCCATTGTGCTGCAGAAACTCACGCAGTGCCGCTTCATCAACGGACTGGCGTCGCAACTCGTCCGCACTGCACTCCAGGTCCAGGTCGCTGCGGATCGTGGCCAGCTTTTGTGACAGGGGTAAAATTTCCAGTGCAGCGCGCAGGTATTCGCCGATTTTTCCCTTAACTTCCCCGGCATGGGCCATCACCCCAGCCAGATCCCGCCACTGGTTTAACCACTTGGCTGCAGTTTTCGGTCCACACTTTTCCACCCCGGGAATATTGTCAACCTTGTCACCGGTCAAGGCCAGGAAATCTACGATTTGCCCCGGCGTCACACCGAACTTTTGCACCACCCCGTCAGCATCCATATGCGTGTCGGTCATCGTATTGATCAGTGAGACATGGTCATTGACAAGTTGGGCCATGTCCTTGTCACCGGTGGAAATCACACAATCCATGTTTTCTGCCACCGCGCAGGCTGCCAGTGTACCGATGACATCATCAGCCTCGACGCCCTGAATCTGGATTAAAGGCAGGCCCATCAGCCTGACAAGTGTGTGGATCGGCTCTACCTGCTGCCCGAGTTCGGCAGGCATCGGCGGACGGTTGGCCTTGTACTGTGCGTACATTTCGTGCCGGAACGTCGGGCCTTTGGCATCAAAAACCACTGCAATATATTGACTTTCAAAATTTTTTAGCAAACGCTGCAGCATATTGGCAACACCAAGCAACGCGCCGGTCGGCTCACCCGCAGAATTGGTCAGCTTGGGGAGTGCGTAGTACGCCCGGTAAAGATAAGATGAACCATCGACCAGGTACAGGGTCTTGTCAGAACTCATACGATATTTGAAATCCAAAATCAGTTTTCTCGGTCTGCTATGCTGAGAGTATAGAAGAACCGGATAAGCTGCGAGGAAGTAAAGCGAATGAAAAGAACATGGATCGTCCCGGTGCTAACCCTGCTGGCCGCCGTCAGCATGTTGGCCTTCAGCCTGGCACAGGCGCAACAGGATGAAGATGACCTGGCCGCGCCGCCACCCATTCCACCCAAGGTTCCGAACGAACAGGTGGAACCCAGCGTGGTTATCACTGAAAAAAAAGGCGAACGCATCGAAGAATACAGCCGCGATGGCCGTGTTTACATGGTCAAAATTACACCGATCAAGGGGCCTCCCTACTATTATCTTGATGAAGACGGCGATGGTCAGCTTGAACTGAGTGACCCCGATAACGGTCAAGGCCGTGTCCGGCCTGCGTACTGGAAACTCAAGGAGTGGTGAACACACCAGCATGAACTCACCAGGGCAGGCCACAGGCAATCTCCGGGTTTTGCGCAATGTAATCGCGCTGTGCGGTAAAGGTGTTGCATGGTTATCTCTGTTGATGGTACTGCTTACATTCACCATCGTGGTTTTGCGTTATGGCTTCAACCTGGGCTGGATCTGGCTACAGGAATCACTGACCTATCTGCACGTCACTGTATTTACTGTCGCCGCTGCATGGACTCTGCAACTGGACGGGCATGTGCGGGTAGATATTTTTTACGCCGTTATGACGGAAAAGAAGCGCGCGCTGGTAAATTTTATGGGTACATTGCTATTCCTTGTTCCGTTTTGTATTTTTCTGCTGATCGTCGCCTGGCCATACGTTGCCAGTTCCTGGAGGTTGCTGGAAAGCTCACGTGAAGCGGGTGGGCTACCGCTGGTATTTTTACTCAAATCACTGATCTTGATTCTGCCGGCACTATTGCTGGGGCAGGCTTTCATCAACGCAAGCGATGCATGGAAAATACTGCGCAACACGCGGGTTGATGACTCCTGAACGCTGGGCAAGACTGGATGCAGTGCTGGCCCTGCGTCAACCCGACCTGACCGTATTCGCTGAAAACCTGCACAAGCCGAGAAATTTTTCCGCCATGGTTCGCAACTGCGATGCTGTGGGCATCAACAAAATGCACGTGGTCGCGGATGATGATGACGTTCGCTGCCACTGGAATACCTCCCAGGGGGCAGAAAAGTGGATGCGCATCCAAACACACCACAACGCTGAAGACGCCTGCACACACCTCAAATCCAGCGGCTTCCAGCTGGTGGCCGCACACCTGGGCGATGCGACCCGGGACTACCGTGATATCGATTACACCCGCCCTACCGCGTTGGTGCTGGGTACCGAACTGTTTGGCGTCAGCACGATCACACTGGCCTATGTTGACCAGCAGATTCGTATCCCGATGATGGGCGTTAGCCAGTCGCTCAACGTATCGGTCGCCTGTGCGGTTGTGCTTTACGAAGCACAACGCCAACGCCAGGCCGCTGGACTGTACCAGCGATGCCGACTCAATGATGAAACCCTGCGTCGTCAAAGGTTCGAGTGGCTGCATCCGGTGCTGGCAGATTATTGCCAACGACATGGCCTTGAATATCCGGCCCTTGATGAAGCCGGCGAACTGAGAGAACCCATGCCAAAGGCAGAACCCGGGAGCTGAGGGTCAGCGTCAAGTACCCGCGTCTACAGGCAGGCAAATACGAATACCAAAACTCAAGCTCACTGTGGCACTTTATACTGGCCGCGTTCTGCAGGCGGCGATAACCACGCGGCTGTCCGGTTGTTTTTCTGTCCATATACGGAAGCTATACGCAGCCTGCTCTACCAGCATCCCCAGGCCATCGATGTAAGGCTGGCGCATATCTTCGCAGAGCTTTTTCAACGGCTGGCTGGCTGCGAGGTAATTCAGGTCGTAGCACAATGCACCCGGTACAAACAAGGCCGGCGTCAACTGTGGTGCCCGCCCCTGGTGCCCCAGTGAAGTTGCATTGATGACCAGGTTGAAACTGCCCCGGGAAAGTAAGTCCTGCCAGGACGTAGCGCTGACGCTGCCGACAGAACTGAACCGCCGCGCCAATGCACTGGCCCGCTCCAGGTTGCGATTGACCAGCATGATCTCCTGCGGGCCGCAAGCCAGTAGTTCTCCCAGGATTCCTGCTGCCGCACCGCCGGCGCCCAAAATCAGTAGCCGCTGACCGGCAAGCCCGATCCCGTGGTTGCCGCTCAAATCCGCGACCAGGCCGGCACCGTCGGTATTGTGGGCAAACCAGCCAGATGATGGTTGGTACACCAGCGTGTTGGCAGCCTGCGCCTGGCGGGCCTGTGCGGAAGAGTCTGTAGCCAGTTGCCAGGCATCCCGTTTGAGCGGCAGCGTGACATTGCATCCAATGCCACCACCAAGCTGGAAATCTTTCAGCTTGCGGGGGAAATCTCCGGCCTGTGATTCGATCCGCCGGAATTCAATCTCCAGGCCGAATTGAGCGGCAAACAGCCTGTGAATGTGCGGTGAAAGCGACGTTTTGACCGGCGATCCGAACAGTGCCAGCCGGGTCAACCCAGGATTCAATCCCGGTCCCTGATCCACGCGGCCGCCTGCAGGGCAAAGTAAGTCAGAATACCATCAGCCCCGGCACGCTTGATACCGGTCAACGCCTCCATGACGACCGCTTTCTCGTCCAGCCAGCCATTGATCGATGCAGCTTTGAGCATCGCGTACTCGCCGGAAACCTGGTAGACGAAAGTCGGTGTACCGAAAGCGTCCTTCACACGCCGGACTACATCCAGGTAGGGCATGCCGGGTTTGATCATGACCATATCCGCACCTTCATCCAGGTCCAGCGCCACCTCCGACAATGCCTCATCGGTGTTCGCCGGATCCATCTGGTAAGTGAATTTATTGCCGCTGCCCAATGCGCCGGCTGAGCCCACCGCGTCCCGGAACGGCCCGTAAAAGGCGGAGGCATACTTGGCGGAATAAGACAGTATTTTGGTATTGGTGAAACCAGCCGCTTCCAGCGCCTCGCGGATGGCGCCAATGCGTCCATCCATCATGTCGGATGGCGCCACAATGTCCGCCCCTGCCTGAGCATGTGACAGGGCTTGCTTGACCAGTGCTGCTACCGTCCTGTCATTGGTCACGTAGCCGGTATCATCCAGCAACCCATCCTGCCCGTGGCTGGTGAACGGGTCGAGCGCCACATCGGTGATAACACCCAGGTCCGGGCAGGCCTGCTTCAGGGCGCGTACCGCGCGCTGGGCCAGGCCAGCCGGGTTCCACGCTTCGCAGGCATCATCCGTTTTGGCCCCGGGCGCAGTAACTGGAAATAATGCGATGGCGGGCACGCCCAGGCGCACACAATCTCCGGCTGTTACGAGCAGGCGGTCAATCGTCAGGCGTTCCACACCGGGCATTGAGCCAACCGCTTCGCTGCGGTCTTCGCCTTCAATAACAAATACCGGCAAAATCAGGTCATTTGCGGTTAGCACAGTTTCCCGCATCATGCGGCGGGAAAATTCATCTGCGCGCATCCGGCGCATCCGTGTAGAAGGAAAGCCCATATAATTATTCCTGTATCAGTTCCGTGTTGCCTCAGGGTGTATTTTACGCTTGTTCCGGTTGGCCTGTTAACAGGCCCTGATCATACTCATACCAGGCACGCAGCTTATCCACCAGTTCTTCAAGCCCGGTTTTTTTACTGGAAGAAAAAATCTGGGCACTGGCGATGTCCGGTAATTCGCGCCGCACCCGGAGCAGGGTGGACTGTGCCGGCCCGCGCTTGAGCTTGTCCGACTTGGTCAACAGTACGTGACAGGCGATATTGGATGCCTGACACCAGGCCAGCATCTGCTGGTCGAATTCACGCATGGGGTGGCGAATATCCATCACCAACACCACACCCCGCAAGCTGCTGCGGGTCTGGAAATAGCGTTCCATGACATTGCGCCAATGTGCTTTGAGCTTGAGCGGCACCTTTGCATAGCCATAGCCCGGCAGATCAGCAATGCGCCGGCCTTCATCCAGTTCAAAAATGACAATTTGCTGGGTACGCCCGGGTGTTTTACTGGTTCGCGCCAGCGATTTTTGATCTGTAAAAGTATTAATTGCACTGGATTTTCCGGCATTGGAACGACCGGCGACTGCAACCTCGATGCCGCAGTCTGCCGGCAATTGCCTTAAATCGTGGGCATTGAGTACGTAGCGTGCCGCACGGAATGGATTGGTTCTTTTCAAAATAGTTTGCTCACGTTTTTATCTTTTGACTGGAACGCATGTGCCTAAAACGGGATAATGGCGGGCCATTTCGGTCATTGTATTGTACGCAAACATTCCTGGAGAGTACGAAATGAAGCATTTTTTGCAAGTTGCAGCAATCTTGTCGCTGCTGGTCACATTGCCTGCCCTTGCTGGTGGCGATGCAGACGCCGGACAGGGCAAATCAGCGGTATGTGCCGCGTGCCACGGCGCAGATGGCAACAGCGTGGTTCCCAACTGGCCTACAATTGCAGGCCAACACACCGCTTATCTCGAGCGCCAGCTTGGCCTGATCAAAAGCGGTGCCCGGCCGGTACCTGAAATGGCTGGCATCGTTCCCGCGCTCAGTGATCAGGATATAGCTGACCTTGCTGCTTACTTTTCTGCACAAACCCACAAAGCCGGTCTGGCAAATAAAGATTCACTTGACGTCGGTGAGCGATTGTATCGAGCCGGACATGCCAAAACCGACGTGCCAGCTTGCATGGCCTGCCACGGGCCGGCCGGTGAAGGCAACCCGCTTGCAGTCTACCCCGCACTTGCCGGGCAGCACGCTGTCTATCTGGAGAAAATGCTGAAAGGCTTCCGTAGCGGTACCCTCTGGGGGGAAGGGGATGAGAGCAGCAAAATCATGGTCGATGTCGCCCTGCGCCTGACCGATGATCAGATCAAGGCAGTATCCGACTATATCCAGGGATTGCGCGCTGTAGATGAATAGTTAAACCCACAGTACCCCCAAGGAGAGACCAACAATGATGCAAAAAGTAATTCTCGCGCTTGGCCTGTTGCTCGGCAGCCAGGTCGCTATGGCAGAGCAGGATCCATACCAGGAAGGCGTACACTACTTCAAGATTGCCCAGGCAGCGGGTGAGACCACCTCAGATACTGTGGAAGTAACCGAGGTCTTCAGTTATGCCTGCACACATTGCAATACGTTCGAGCCGTTCATGCAGAGCTGGAAAAAGAACAAGCCCGACTACGTCAAACTTGACCGTCTACCAGTTGGTTTTGGCCGCCGCACCTGGGAGTTGCTCGCACAGGGGTACATAACCGCTGAAATGATGGGTATTGCCGAGAAAAGCCACGTGCCAATGATGGATGCCATCTGGAAAAGCGGAAAAAAATTCCGCAGCGTGGAGGAACTGGCGGATTTCTATACCCGTTTTGGCGTAAAGAAAGATTCTTTTATCGCTAATTTCAAGTCATTTGCTGCGGATAGCCAGATGCGCAAGGCCCAGCGGGATGTCAAGCTCTTTGGTATCACCGGGACACCCACAATGGTTGTAGACCGTAAGTACCGGATTAACACCAGCAAGGCAGTACCCAGCTTTGAAGCCATGCTGGACGTGGTGAACTTCCTGGTGAAGCAAGAGCACGCAAGGCAAAGTAAGGATTGAAGGATTTGCGGGCGGCTTAGCTGCTTGCTCCTACGCTTACATGCGGGTATTCTGTTGTTTCCTTACCACATCCGTTAATGTCCTATGGCACAAGCGCAAATTCTGGTCGTTGATGACGAGCCTGATATCCGGCAACTCGTACAGGAAATCCTGGAGGATGAGGGCTATTCCGTGCGCGTTGCACGAGATGGCGAAAGCGCGCGTCTGACCTATGCGCAGCAAAAACCCGACCTGGTCCTGCTGGATATCTGGATGCCGGATATTGATGGTATCTCACTGCTTAAAGAATGGTCTGCACCTGGAAAGCTGGAATCCCAGGTGGTGATCATGTCCGGCCACGGTACGCTGGAAACCGCTGTGGAGGCGACCCGTCTGGGTGCTTTCGATTTTATCCAGAAACCATTGTCACTGGCCAAGTTGCTGGCCACCGTTCGCAAGGCACTGGATTCAAAGCCCCAGGCCGAAGCTGCCGAGGCCAGCACTCAACATGCCATTCTGGTCGAACCCCTGGGCATAAGCCCGGCTATGCAATCACTTCGCAACAAGGCCAGACAGGCAGCAAGTCATACTTCCCCGGTCATGATTACCGGCGAGCCCGGCAGTGGTCGCAGGACACTGGCACGCTACATCCACCAATTGTCAGCCGCCAGTGGCGATATGGTGATATTTGACCACAACCGGGCCGGTGCCGGGAATGGCCACCGCTACCTTTTGGGCGCAGTTTCGAACGGCCAGGCAGTCAGCGGTCTGTTGGATCAGGCCGCCAGCGGCACGGCGTTTATCCCTGACCTGCCTAAACTGTCAGCCGAGACCCAGGAACTGCTAAACAACATCATTGAATCGGGCGGTTTTACGGCAGTGGGCAGCGCGGCTCAAAAACCCCTGTCTTGTCGTATCATCTGTAGCGCCTCAGGGGACCTGGAGCAAGCAGTAAAGGATGGGCAGGTGCTCAGTTCATTGTATTTCCGCCTGAACGTCCTGCCATTGCGAATTCCTCCACTGCGCGAGCGGCCTGAGGACATTCCGGAATTGGTAAGGTATTTCTCTGACTGGTTTCCGAACCAGGAAAATTTGCCCTACCGGCCGTTCTCGGTTTCCGTACAGAACCGAATGCGTAATCATAGCTGGCCAGGCAATGTTCGTGAACTAAGAAACCTGGTTCAGCGCTTGCTGGTGCTCGGTGGTGACGGTGAGATTTCAATGCAGGAAATTGAAGACGCCCTCAGCCAAAGTGCTGCCAGTATTGAAGCAACCGATAGCGGGCGCGAGGCCCTGTTTAACCTGCCTTTGCGTGAGGCACGGGAACAATTTGAACGTAACTACCTGATTTATCAGCTCAAGAAAGCCGGCGGCAGTGTCGGGAAACTTTCTGAGTCAGTAGAGATGGAAAGAACTCACCTGTACCGTAAACTGCGCTCACTGGGCATTGATCCTAAATCCGTTTCAAGAGGTGAAGGCAAACCGTGAAAATTGTGATACTCGGCGCTGGCCAGGTTGGGTCTACAGTAGCCAGTGCGCTGGTCCATGAAGACAATGACATCACCATTGTTGACATAGACGGGCGACGGCTCAAGGAACTCCAGGATCAAATGGATATTCGCTGCGTGCTGGGCCACGCCTCCCATCCCAAGGTACTTGAGCGGGCCGGTATCGAGGATGCCGACCTGGTTATTGCACTAACCAATTCTGACGAAACCAACATGGTCGCCTGCCAGATTGCCTACTCGCTGTATAACGTGCCAACCCGTGTAGCCCGGGTACGTTCGGCTGAATATACCGAGCGGCCTGAATTGTTCCATCGCGAGCATTCCCCTATCGATGTCCTGATCAGCCCGGAATTGCTGTTGACGCAATACATTAGTCGCCTGATCGAGTACCCGGGCGCTTTGCAAGTCATGGACTTTGCCGACGGACGGGCCCAACTGGTCGCCACGAAAGCCGAAACCGGCGGCCTGCTGGTCGGGCAAAAACTGCATACCCTGAAACACCATATGCCGGCCCGCTCAGATGCACGCGTGGCGGCGATTTACCGCGATAGTCAACTGATACTACCAGATGGTAATACCGTCATTGAAGAAAATGACCTGGTGTTCTTCCTCGCGGCAAAACGACATATCCGCACCGTTATGAAGGAGCTCAGACCGCTGGACCGCCCGGTACGGCGCGTGATTCTTGCGGGGGGTGGCAATATCGGTAAAAACCTCGCACGACGCCTGGAACGTGATCACCACGTAAAAATTATTGAGCGTGACCCGGTCCGGGCTGAGGCCATTGCTGAAGAGCTATCCAAAACCATCGTGCTGGTGGGTGATTGTGCTGATGAAAATCTGCTCAGGGAAGAAGCCATAGAAAATACCGATGTTTACTGTGTGCTGACCAACGATGATGAGGCCAATATCATGTCCTCTTTGCTGGCCAAGCGTATGGGCGCAAAAAAAGTGATAGCCATTATCAACCGGCCATCCTATGTGGATCTGATGGAATCCGGCACCATTGATATTGCTGTATCGCCACAGCAGGTAACCATTGGCTCGCTGCTGACCCATATCCGCCGGGGCAACATGGTGCGGGTACATTCATTGCGGCACGGCGCAGCCGAGGCTATCGAGGCAGCGGCGCTTGGTAGCCGGCGCAATTCAAAGGTAGTGGGTCGCTCGGTGGAAGAACTGAATTTGCCCACCGGCACCACCATCAGCGCCATCGTCCGGAATGAAGATGTCATTATTGCCCATCACGACACTGTCATTGAGGAGCACGACCACGTACTGCTGTTTGTATCCGATAAGAAACAGATCCATGCAGTAGAGCAGCTATTCCAGGTTAACGCTACATTCGTATAACCGACTGATACAACGGATGAAAAACCTAACCGTTCAAAAGATCGTGGGCCTGCTCATCGCTGGCGCCAGTCCGATGATGTTCCCACCTGCGCTGGTCTCCTGGTGGTACCAGGACGGCACTATCAGCATATTCATGATTAGCGCCATTATCCTGTTCATGATCGGTATGGTCATTTATCTGCCCGTGCGCCATGTTCACCAGGAATTACGTCTGCGTGATGGGTTCCTGATCGTCGCAGCTTGCTGGCTTGCCCTGGCATTGGTTGGTGCATTGCCTTTTGTCTTATTGACACAACCTGAAATTTCCTACGTGGACGCGGTGTTCGAGTCCATGTCGGGGCTGACCACCACCGGTGCAACCATCTTGACAAGTGTCGATGAATTGCCACGTGGCATTCTTTATTACCGCCAGCAACTGCAATGGCTTGGCGGCCTTGGCATCGTAGTGCTGGCCGTTGCGATCATGCCCATGCTGCGGGTTGGCGGCATGCAATTGTACCGTGCGGAAACCCCGGGACCGATGAAGGACAGCAAGTTGACACCCCGGATCACCGAAACTGCCAAGGCGCTTTGGCTAATTTATCTCGGTATTACAATTTTGGCCGTGCTGGCCTATTGGCTGGGTGGTATGACGTTATTTGATGCCGTCGGGCATGCATTCGCCACCGTCTCCACCGGAGGAATGTCGACACATGACGCCGGCTTTGCCTGGTTTAACAGTCCTACTCTGGAAGCGATAGCAACCGTATTCATGGCGATTTCAGGCATTAATTTTGCGACCCACTTCACCTCATGGAGAACAGCCAGTGCACAGCCTTATTTCCAGGACCCGGAACTCAAGGCCTATGCATCACTGCTACTCGGTTTTTCGGTGGTAATCACCATCGCGCTCTACCTGAACGGAACCTACGGATCCATTGCTGAATCTGCACGCTATGCAACCTTCCAGGTCGTCTCGGTCATGACAACCACTGGTTTTACCACCGGTGATTTCTCTTTATGGCCAGGATTCATTCCGATTTTGCTGATATGCATTGCATTCATTGGCGGTTGTGCCGGTAGCACCAGCGGCGGCATGAAAGTTATTCGCGTCATGCTGCTGCACCGCCAGGCAATTCGTGAAATCCGCCGCCTCATCCACCCCCACGCGGTTATACCGGTGAAAATCGGCGGCAGAAAAACATCGACCACCGTGATGGATGCAGTCTGGGGGTTTTTCTTTTTGTATGTCGCCAGCTTCGTGCTGATTACCATCGCGCTCAACGGCGTCGGGGTAGATCCGGTTACAGCCTATTCGGCGACCGCTGCCAGCATGACGAATATGGGCCCGGGCCTGGGCGATGTCAGCATCAACTATGCCGGCTTGAATTCAACTGCCAAAGTCATTCTGAGCTTTGCCATGTTGATGGGTCGACTTGAGATCTTCACGTTGCTGGTATTGTTTACGCCCGCTTTCTGGCGTGATTGAATTTTATATCAGTTTATAAAAAGGCTGCTCCCCCGGCGGGCGATGTCTGAAGCGCTTATAGGCCCACAAATTCTGTGCGGTATCCACTTCGATGCATTGCTCTATACCCTGGTTGACGGCTGTCAGGGCTGTACGCATGTCGCTGCTGCAGGTGGCCTCATCCGCCTTGAACAAATGTACACGGTAACGACCACCTTTACGCCTCTCGCAGGTGGCAAACAGTACCGGGGCCCCCGTTCGCTGTGCCAGGCGCGGCAGTAACACACCCGTGAATGTTTCGATGCCGTAAAATGGTGCGAACTGGCCCTCACCCAGTGTCGGTTCCTGGTCCGGTACCAGCGCCACTGAGTGGCCCGCCTTGAGGAGTTTGAACATGACGCGGAGACCCGCACCGGTAGCAGGTACCAGCTTGGTGCCGCCGCGACGGCGTTTTTCCAACAACATTGCTTCAATGTCAGGGTGACGGCCAGGCTTGTATAAAATTGCTCCGTTCAAATATTGCTGCATAAACAGGCCCAGCAATTCCCAGGCACCGCAGTGCCCACCTGCCAGTATCACTCCCTTTCCACCTTGCTCAGCCTCGCGGAAAAGTTCCAGGTCCGCTGATTCATCAAAATAGCTGAAAATCCTGTCCAGTCGCCAGTGCCATAACATGCCGGCCTCGAACACACCCCGGACATAGTGGATCATGCTGGCGCGGGCGACCTTTTTTAGCTGGTCGGCTTCCAGATTCGGGTACACCGCACGCAAATTGCGGTCTGTCACCCTCCGCTTGCGCGGCGACAGGTGCCACAACACAGCCGCCACGGGTGGCGCAATAAATTCAGCAGCGCGTGGTGTAATCCAGCTGAACAGGCGCATGACCATGCGTATTGCCAACAACTTCATAGTCAGTAGCCCCTACTCTTTCGGGATAAGATGAGCCTGTTAGAATGGTTTTTTCCCTGAAAATGGCATTTAGATGATCGCATTGCTGCAAAGAGTATCGGAAGCCAGCGTACTTGTTAATGAAAATTCCTCTGATCCCGAGATCACGGGTGCAATCGGGGTTGGCATCCTGGCCCTGGTAGCCATTGAAAAAGGTGATACCGAGGCCCAGGCTGACCGGCTGTTACAACGCCTTCTTGCCTACCGGATTTTTGAAGATGACAACGGCCGTATGAATCTGAACCTGCGCCAGGTGCAGGGTGAGTTGTTGTTGGTTTCCCAGTTCACGCTCGCAGCCGACACCAACAGCGGCAACCGGCCCAGCTTTACACCGGCAGCCGATCCATCAGAAGGCCGGCGGCTGTTTGATTATTTGCTTGAATCTGCCCGCAATGCACTGGGTACTGTGCCCGCCGGTCGTTTTGGTGCGCATATGAAAGTCAGCCTGGTCAATGACGGACCGGTGACCTTCAGCCTGCGGGTGCCACCCTAACTTTCGAACTCTTTAAGCTTGCGGGTTAAGGTATTGCGGCCCAGGCCCAGTAGCCGCGCGGCCTCCACCCGTTTTCCTCCGGTAAAATCCAGCGCGCAATCCAATATTGTTCTTTCCAGGCTGCCACGCGCCTCAGCCATCAGGTCGACCTGTCCACGGGAAAGTGCCGTGCGGGTCCAGCGGCGCAGGCCCTCCGGCCAGGATCCGTCGCGCTGGCTGGATGGATCTTTGCCACTGAGGCTGGAAGGAAGATCCTCCGGCAGAATCTGTTCACCCGGTGCCATCACGCACAATTGTTGGCAGAGGTTCTGCAACTGGCGGACATTGCCCGGCCATGCTTTGAACTGCATAGCCTGGATGGTTTCAGGCAGCAGGTATTTTTCTTCCAGCCCCAGCTCTAACGCTGCCTGGTGCAGGAAATGCCGTGCCAGCAACGGGATATCTTCAACACGCTCCCGTAGCGGTGCTAGCTTGATGGTAATCACATTGAGCCGATGGTACAGGTCTTCCCTGAAGCTTCCATCCGCAATCCTGGCCTTCAAATCCTGATGCGTGGCCGTGATAATCCGAACATCTGCCCGTAACAGGTCACGCCCGCCAACCCGGTAATAGTCTCCTTCGGCCAGCACCCGTAAAAGGCGTGTTTGCAGAGGCAGCGGCATATCGCCAATTTCATCCAGGAACAAAGTACCACCGGCAGCTTCCTCAAAGCGCCCGGGCCGCCGCGCATGGGCACCGGTAAATGAGCCGCGTTCATGGCCGAACAATTCAGACTCCAGTAACTCGGCCGGAATGGCGGCTGTATTAATGGCCACAAATGGCCCGCGGGCCCTTGGGCTGTGCTGATGCAGGGCACGGGCGACCACTTCCTTGCCGACGCCGGTTTCACCGGTAATCAATACACTGATACTTGTACGTGACAGCCTGCCGATGGTCCGGAATACTTCCTGCATGGCCGGTGACTCGCCGATTATCTGCTTTGATTCAACGCATGCTGCACTCACCGGCTTGCCAGATGCGCCTGCTGATGCACGGGCGACGATGGCCAGTAACTTGTCCAGATCAAATGGCTTTGACAGGTAGTCGAATACACCCGACTGGAATGCCGAAACGGCCTGGTCCAGTCCGGAAAAAGCTGTCATGGCAATCACCGGCACCTCGACATCATTTTCTTTCAGCGTCTGCAGGACGCTCAGGCCATCGGCGTCCGGCAAGCGGATGTCAGTGATAATCACTGCCGGCTGGTCAACCCGCAATGCTGCATTGATGGCCGCAACCGTCCCGAAGCTCTCGATTTTATAGCCGGCGCGGCTCAGCGCCCGTTCGAGCACAAAGCGAATGGCTTTGTCGTCATCGACAATCCAGACTGTCGCAGATTCAGTCATGGGTACGTCTTAGCGGGAGTTTAAGCGTAAAGCGGCTGCCTGGTTCCAGCGGTTCGTAAGTCAACAAGCCATCGTGTGCGGCAGCGATCTGCTGCGCCAGCGCCAGGCCCAGGCCGGTTCCGTCCCGCCGGCTTGTGACCATCGGCATGAACAGCAGTCCGCGTAACGATTCCGGTACCCCACAACCGTTATCATCTATTTCCAACCTGACTACGCTGCTGATTCCCGGCTGCAGCAAGGCACTGTCATGCTCGACCCGGCTGCGCAGTGTGACCTCGGTCGCGCCGGCCTGGAAAGCGTTCCGCGCCAGGTTCAAAAATAATTGCCGCAGGGCTCCTCCATCGGCAGTGATGCGCGGAATACTGGGGTCATAGTCATGGACTATTTTCACACTTTGGGCAGATTCAACGTGCAGTAATTCTGCTGTCTCGCCCAAAACCCAGTGAACGTCCACCCGGCTGAGTTCCAGCTCTGGCTGGCCAAATCGTTGCAGCAACTCATCTACGCGATCCACTTCACGCATGATCAACTCTGCCAGGGTTCCCAACTCACCACCATTCAGTTCGGCTGCAATCATTTGCGCTGCACCGCGAATACCACCCAGAGGATTGCGGATCTCATGCCCGAGGTTGCGCCGCAGCAATTCCATCATGCCGGTCTGCACCTCCCGTTGTTGCAGTTTGCTCTGCTGTTGCTGCCATTTGAGATTGTAGAGTTCCAGCAACAGATGCTGACCCGGCATGGGTTTGATATTGCAATCGTACCAGCCGTCGGCGAGTTTGCACTCACGCAAATGACGGTTGCGCTGGTCACTGGCAGTTGCAGAAATAGCCTGAGTCAGGGCCGCAGGAATTCTGGCCAGATCCTGGAACGGGCCACCAAACGCCCGCTCCCTGCCGGTATCGAGACAGCTCTCAGCGGCTGCGTTCATCGTCCTGACACAACCTTGTGCGTCCAGTTCGACTACTGCGGTAGACAACATTTCAAGCACGGGTCTGGACTACCCTCAGCCCCTTGGTCGCGGACGATTGGTATAAAGATTCGGGCGTTTGATAAAGAAAATTACCGGTTCTGCTGTAGCAATCCCGCGATTTTTCGCATCGGTCAACTGTGCTTCCACTTTGTGCTCACCACGGTCCAGTTGCGGCACGGCAATCGTTCGCTCAGTGGTTTTCGATTGTAGCTTGCCATCGATGTAAATAGCGACCTGCATACCCTCCTTTAACTGGTTAAGGGTACTCCAGGCCACTGTCATGGCCTTTTCTGGATGCCAGATAGACTCTTCCTGCTGTGGGGCAACGATGGCAAAATCAGCATAGAATTTGCGTAGTTCCCGCAACGATAGTTCCTGGCCGTCCTTGCTATCCGCACCGTTTTTATCCACCCTGGCGGGGGGCTCATAAACCGGCGTTTCAATCACACTGATAGGGGGCAGCTTAATCGGTGCGGAACCGTCTTCCGGGGGCCTGTCGGTGTAGGTAACATTGCCATTCTCATCCACCGTTTTATAAATCTGTGCCAAAACAGCATTGGCCATCACGGCCATTGAAAACGCCACCATGATCAAGAAGAACGTTTTATACACCACCTGTTTCATCGCCAGACTCCTGGTTTTAGATAGAATAATACATATCAAACTCAACTGGATGCGTGGCCATGCGGAAGCGTGTCACTTCTTCCATTTTGAGCTCGATATACGCATCTATAAGGTCATCATCAAAGACACCACCCACCTTCAGGAATTCCCTATCGGCATCCAGCGCCTCAAGTGCCTGGGCCAGGCTGACGCACACTGTCGGTATATTTTTTACCTCCTCGGCCGGCAAGTCATAGAGGTCTTTGTCCATGGCCGGGCCTGGGTCAATCTTATTGGCAATGCCGTCCAGACCCGCCATCAGCATGGCGGAAAAGATCAGGTAACCATTGCCAGCCGGGTCACCAAAACGTACCTCGATGCGGCGCCCTTTTGGACTGCTAACGTGGGGGATACGGCAGGACGCCGAGCGGTTGCGGGCAGAATAAGCCAGCATCACAGGTGCTTCAAAACCGGGCACCAGGCGCTTGTAACTGTTGGTGGATGCGTTGGCAAAGGCATTGATCGCCCTGGCATGCTTGAAAATGCCACCAATGTAATGCAGTGCTGTGGTTGAAAGGCCACCATACTCCTCCCCGGCAAACAGGTTCTCACCGTCTTTGAACAATGACTGGTGAACATGCATGCCTGAACCATTGTCGCCAACCAGTGGTTTCGGCATAAAAGTGGCGGTGCGACCGGTCACATGGGCTGCGTTGTGGGTTGCATACTTGAGTATCAGCAACTCGTCTGCCTTGCGGGTCAGCGTATTGAATTTGGTGCCGATTTCACACTGCCCGGCAGTTCCGACTTCGTGGTGATGCACTTCAACCGCCACTCCCATGTTCTCCAGTATTTCACAAATGGTGGCACGCAGGTCGTGCAGGCCATCCACCGGCGGCACCGGGAAATAGCCGCCTTTGACCCGGGGCCGGTGGCCGTGATTACCTTCTTCGTACTCTGCTCCGGTATTCCAGGCACCTTCTTCCGAATCAATGGTGTAGAAAGTGGAATGCATATCCGTGCCAAAACTGACACTGTCGAAAATAAAGAATTCTGGCTCGGGTCCAAAAAAAGCCATATCGGCAATGCCGCTGGACTGCAGGTAGGCCTCCGCACGTTTGGCCAGAGAGCGCGGGCAACGGTTGTAGCCCTCCATGGTGTCGGGCTCGAGCACGTCGCAACGCAAGATCATCGTGCTGTGCTCCATGAAGGGGTCCATAACGGCGGAATCAAGATCCGGCATCAGTACCATGTCCGATTCGTTGATACCCTTCCAGCCCTTGATGGAAGATCCGTCAAACATTTTGCCTTCTTCAAAAAAGTCTTCATCCACCATACTGGCAGGCATGCTGACGTGCTGCTCCTTGCCTGCGGTATCACAAAACCTCAAATCAATAAAATCGACTTCGTTCTCGCGGATCATCTTCTGGATAGTTTCTGCGCTCATTTCGTTTTCCTGTTACGTTTTCTGATCATAAAGATCCAAGATGGGTCAATATACACATGCAGATGTCATGCCAAATTGACGTATACCGAGAATCTGATCTAAAATTAGAGTCAGTAATTTTAAAGGCATTTTCACGTCTTTTAGCAGAATTTTAGCCGACGATAGTTAAATCAGAAACGTTACTATTCAGCACCGTATCCCGATATGCACCATTATGGCACTTTGTAGGATTTTACGCACTATAATAGTGCGTTATGCAGGCTAGAATGCCAACCACAGCAAGGCAACGCCGAGTACCAGACGGTAAATCACGAAAGGCACCAGACCGACACGTTGCAGCAGGGTCAAAAAAGCAGCGATAAACAACCAGCCTGCAACTGCGGAAATCAATACCGCCAGGCCAAACTGCAGCCAGTCAATGGCTGCGTCGTTCAGGAGCATACGTAACACACCGTAGCCACCTGCAGCCGCAATGACAGGAATAGAGAGTAAAAACGAAAACCGGGCCGCAGTATCTGTATTAAAGCCAAGTATCCGCGCCATGGTAATGGTGATCCCGGAACGCGACGTGCCCGGCACCAGTGCCAGCATCTGTGCCAGCCCGATCATGACACCGGCCCTGAGGCTCATGCCATCCATCCCTTTGCTGCGGGCAAAGCGGGCATCGGCCCACCAAAGCAACAGTCCAAAACCGATGGTGGCATAGGCAATAATGCGGACATTGCGCAACACCGCTTCAACCCAGCCAAACAACAATCCACCCGCAACAATGGCTGGAATGCTGGCTATAACGAGCGTCAGACCCAGCCTTCGCGAGGCTTCATCACCTTTGCCTTCACCCAGCCACGGCACCACCATCTGCCATAGGTCTTTGCGAAAATACACCAACGCGGCAAACAGTGTACCCAGATGGGTGGCGACATCAAATACCAACCCCTGGTCGGGCCAGCCAAAAACCTTGCTGCCAAGTATCAGGTGGGCTGAACTTGACACCGGCAGAAACTCGGTCAGACCCTGGATAAGGGCCAAAACAACAACCTGGATTAACGTCATGGCGTATATGCAATCCGGTAAATTACATTCGCTTTATCGTCCGACACCAGCAGGGCACCATCGGGCATCACCAGCACATCATTGGGCCGCCCCCAGGCCGCTTCATTTTGCAACCAACCGGAAGCGAAGACCTTGGTGTCCAACACCGTACCATCGGGTTTTACGTCCAGAACCAATATTTGGTAACCGGACTTTTTACTACGGTTCCAGGAGCCATGCTGGGCGATAAACAGCCGGTTTTTGTACTCGCCCGGAAACATGTCCCCGGTATAAAATGCCAGGCCAACTGCCGCACCGTGTGGGTCAAGCTTTGCTACAGGCGGCGTGTAGTCAGCACAATCTTTGCCCTTGCCAAACACTTCATCCAGCAAATCACCCTGATGGCACCAGGGTATGCCAAAGTGCATGCCCTTATTGGGTGCATGGTTAAGTTCATCAGCCGGGATATCATCACCGAGCAGGTCACGGCCATTGTCGGTGAACCATAATTGTGCGTTATCGGGGTGAAAAGCCAATCCTACGCTGTTGCGCACACCATAAGCGAAGACATCCATGCCACTGCCGTCCGGATTCATCCGGCGTATTTCACCAAAACCTTTCTCATCACAGATATTGCACGGTATGCCAACCGGGATATACAACTTGCCGTCCGGCCCGAATCGCAGGTATTTCCAGCCGTGGTACTCTTTATCAGGTAACCCATCAGTCACCACCACCGGCTTGGGCGGCCGATCCAGGCGGGACTCAATATCGTCATAACGCAGAATTCGGTTTATTGCACCGACGTATAGCGCACCATCCCTGAATTCGACACCGGAAGGCATTTTCAGACCCTTGTCGATCAACCTGACCTGCTCAGCCCGCTGGTCACCATTGGAATCACTGATGGCCCAGAGCTTGCCGGCCCGGCGACTGCCAACAAACAGGGTACCCTTGTCGCCACGTGCCATTTGGCGAGCGTTTTCAACGTTTTCCGCATATATGGCGATGCTGAAACCGGGTGGTAACTTGATTTTCTCCAGCGGCAACGCGGCATGGAGGGGTTCAACCAACAAGAAACCGAAGAGCAGCGGGTATAAATTGAGGAATCTCATGCTGGCAATGGTAACAGCAGATTGCATTTTCGGCACGTAAATCCCATGGCCGAAAACGTACGTTATAAAAAACCTATAAGAGAATGATAATCAACACCTTGACCACCATTTATGTCAAGATAGCAGCCACACATATAAAAAAAGACATATTTTAATGTGGATGAGGGCGTAATTGAAGAAGGGAAAACGCAGGGTGAGCAACCAGTTGCCGCCCTGTGCGATCACAAGGAAAGGAAACAAACTAAAGGATTTATTTAACATTTTACAAGCTGCCTGACTGGCTCAGAGTTCAACCCAGACAGGCAGCCTGTCGTTCACCGCGGGGGTAGCAACGACGTGTCCTTATTCGGAGAATTAAAGTGCTGTAACGTTTTTCGTGTCGGCAACACATACCTGTTCGTGGGGTGGGCTTTCATGTCCCCCGCGCCTTGCTTCATATCCGTAGGGTGGACATTCATGTCCACCGGGCCAGAACCCAAATCACGGGAAATCGGTAATCGGATATTCAAATCCACCATGCCAAATCCAAAAATATGGGAAATCATTTGGCGTTTTACATTCACCGATTGGTGGCAGTCCAAACAGCGACCCGGTGGACATGAATGTCCACCCTCCGGGGGGCTTCGATGAGCTTTTTTGAAGAATTAAAACGTCGCAATGTTTTCAAAGTCGGCATCGCCTACCTGGTCGGAGCGTGGTTGCTGATTCAGATCGTGGATATCCTGCTGGATAACACGGGTGCACCCCCATGGGTTCTGCAGGCCCTGTTCGTTGCGGTCGGTGTCGGGTTTTTCATTACGCTGTTCTTCGCCTGGGCGTTTGAAATGACACCGGAAGGGGTCAAGCGCGAAAAGGACGTAGACCGCAGTCAATCAATCACTCCCCAAACCGGCAAAAACCTGAACAGCACAATCCTGGTGCTGATGGCGCTGGTGATTGGCTACCTGTTGTATGACAAGTTTTCCGTCGGTGGAGAAATGGGGTCAGAGCCCTTTGCTCAAGAACCCACGGCGCAAGCGGCACAAGCCAGCAATGAGAAAAGGGCTCCGGCCCCGGCGGAAACGGAACCTGTCATCAAACGGCAATCCATCGCCGTTTTGCCATTCAGCAACCGCAGCAACCGCGAGGAAGACCAGTTTTTCACCGACGGTATCCACGATGATCTGCTCACCACCATCGCCCGCATCGGCTCTATGAAGGTGATCTCACGCACCTCGGTGATGGAGTACAGAAACACCACCAAAAAAATTCCCGAAATTGCCAGGGAACTGGGTGTTGCCAACATCCTCGAAGGCGGAATACAACGATCCGGCAACCAGGTGCGCATCAACGTGCAGTTGATTGATGCCAAAACCGACGAGCATCTGTGGGCAGAAATTTTTGACCGCGAGCTGACCGCTGAAAACCTGTTTGCCATCCAGAGCGAAATCTCACAGAAAATTGCCGACGCCCTTGAAGCCACCCTGACGCCGTCGGAAAAAGACCGCATCAATACCATGCCAACGCAAAACCTGGACGCCTATAACGCCTATATGCGTGGCCGCCAACTGATGGCCTCGCGTGAGTCAGCCAAGCTGGAACAGGCAGCCAGTGAGTTCAACCAGGCTGTGGAACTCGACCCCGACTTCGCGCTGGCCTGGGTGGGTGTTGCCGACAGCCATGATCTCTGGATGCTGTACGGCACCTTCGACCGGGCCAAAGGATTGGAAATCATTGGAAACGCTGCCAATCGTGCGCTTGAGATTGATGATCAACTGGGTGAAGCCTACACCTCCCTTGGCGATCTGTATAAATTGCAACGTGAATTCGATAAAGCCGAGGTGGCATTCAAACGCGCCATAGAACTCAGCCCCAACTACGCAACGGCCTATCACTGGTACGCAATGATGTTGCAAGCTTTTCCCTTACGCGCACAGGAGCAGATTGAACTGATGCGTAAAGCGGCCGAACTCAACCCACGCTCGGCCATCATCGGTGTGGCCCTGGGTGGTGCATATCTGGGCAGTGGTTTTTATTCAAAAGCGGAGCGTCAACTCCAAAAGGTGTTGGACATGGAGCCGGGTTTCGTCATCGCGCTGTCTGCACTGTCCGGCGTTTATCAAATGACCAATCGTTACGATCTGGCCATGAAGTACTTGCGCCTGGCAGCGCAACAGGACCCTGCCAATACCACCTACTTACGCAATCAGGCCTATATCTACCTTGCCATTGGTGAGCTTGAGAAGTCCGATAAGATCCGTCAGCAATTGGAGGATACGGTGCCAGGTGACCTCCAAAACGGCTATTTTGATATCTGGGCAAGCCTCGTGCGGGGTAACAAACCGGCGGCACGTGAAGCCTTCAACTGGACATTACCCAGGGTGCAGAAACTTGGCCTGCCACTGGAACTCCTTGGGTTGATGGAAACCGCACTTGGAACACCTGAGAGAGCGCGCACCATTTTTCTGCAGTCGAACCCCGATTGGGTGGAGACCAATAGCTGGCAAGAAATCGTCGAACAGCAACAGAATATGGCTTGCTTTTTCGCATGGATATTAACCCAAACCGGTGACTCTGCAATGGGTGAGAAACTGGCAAAATTTACCGCCCGTTACCTGACCGAAGACTTACCCGCCGCGATCGAACACGCGGATATCAACGATGCTTCCGTTTGTTACCTGGTCACGGGTGACGATGAGCGGGCAATCGCCAGCCTGGAAACCAAGCTCAAACATAATCACCTTGATTTTTACAGAACCCAGGCCAGCCAGTTTCCATTTTCTATTGCACCAGAGCTGGAACCTCGATTTCAGAATTTTCTGGCCGAGTACGACCGCCTGATCGAAATACAGCGCCTTGCCGTGGCCAGGCTAGATGCGGAGGCCGGGTTATGAAGATATCCGTAGGGTGGACATTCATGTCCACCGGGCCATGCCTGGAATTACAGGAAAGCAACGAACCTCCTGAACTTGTTGAGCCCGACATTCGGGTGCTTTTTTGTTTGCCGGGTGGTGGTTCAATTAACAGCGACACGGTGGACATGAATGTCCACCCCACGGGGCGATTATGAGCTTTTTTGAGGAGTTGAAGCGCCGTAACGTGGTTCGGGTGGGCATTGCCTACGCCGTGGCGACGTGGATATTGCTGCAACTCACCGATGTGGTCGCAGAAATTCTGCAACTTCCGGCATGGGCGCCCAAGCTGATTCTTTTGATCCTGATTATTGGCTTCATCCCGGCATTGATTTTCGCCTGGGCCTTTGAAATGACGCCCGAGGGCATCAAGCGTGAAAAAGATGTCGACCGAAGCGCTTCGATCGCACCCAGAACCGGCCGCAAGCTGGATTTCAGCATTATCGGCCTGCTGGCGCTTGGCATGGCTTATTTTGTCTGGGAGTCAAGGTTCGCAGAAATGGGGTCAGAGCCCTTTTCTCAGGAGCCTGCGGCGCAAACGGTTGAAGTGAGCAGTGAGAAAAGAGGTCCGACCCCGGCCGGAACTACGGATGCATCTTCACATCCCGATAATTCCATCGCCGTGCTGCCCTTCACCAACCGCAGCCCAAACGCCGATGACGCCTATTTTACCGATGGCATCCATGACGACCTGTTGACCCAACTAGCCAAAATCAAAGCCTTCAGCGTGATCTCTCGCACCTCGGTGATGGAATATCGCGACACCGCCAAGAACCTGAAACAAATAGCACGGGAGCTGGGTGTCGCCAACGTGATGGAAGGCTCGGTGCAGCGCTCGGGTAGCCGTGTGCGAATCAACGTGCAATTGATTGACGCCGAAACCGATGAACACCTGTGGGCCGAGATTTACGACCGGCAACTGACCACCGAAAATCTGTTTGATATCCAGTCTGAGATTGCCAAAGCCATCGCCAGTGCTTTGCACGCCACCCTCACAGATACTGAGATCGCCAGTGTCGCGGATGCACCCACAGCAAACGTTAGAGCCTACGAACTCTACCTGCAGGGAAAACGATTCACGCTGGGTGGAACAGCGATCAGCTTTGACACCTCGGTTGATTTATACCGTGAAGCGCTGAAACTCGACCCGAATTTCAAGCTGGCATGGATTGGGCTGGCAAACGCATACATCAACAATTACTGGTCCTATGGCGGTAACCCGGAAGACCGCAACAGAAGCCGCGAAGCCATCGACAGGGCCAGGGCCATCGACCCCGATTTCCCCGAACTCTACATGGCAGAGGGTTCTTACCAGTACTGGGGTTTGTTGGATTACGCTACTGCGCTGGAATACCTGGATAAGGCCATCGCACTGATGCCAGGCAATGCAGAAGCCTACATGTGGAAGGGTTGGGCCTCGCGACGTGCCGGTCTTTGGGATCAGGCCATTGAATCCATGCAAAAATCAATCAGGCTGAATCCGCGCATAGTGATCAACCTGATTGAATACGGGCAAACGCTGGGGTATGTCGGCCGCTATGACGAGGCACTGGCAATGACCGAGCAGGCGTATGTGGTAGACCCTGACAGTTACTGGGCGAAAACCTACCTGGCCAGAATGTTGGTCAATGTAAATGGCGATATAGACCGTGCCAACACGCTGGTGATCGGTGCCCAGCACACCAATGATCCCGCATTCCTGGCCTCTTATTTGCAAGTAAAAATAATGGCAGGACAATTCGAAGCTGCCCTGCAAACTGTGCGGGCATGGCAGCCTGAATGGGAGATCAACCGTTCAGACATCACTTTGAAGGAGCAACTGGTTGCCTGGACATTGATGTTCATGGGGAGGGAAACCGAGGCCAGGGAGCAGGCCTTAAAGGCGCTCGCTCGCCTCGATGTTATGGAAAAACAAAACCCGGGCGACTACCGTATTCCCGCAGCAAAGCTCAGTGCATATGCTGTCCTCGGCGAGCGGCAGAAAGTTAAGCAACTGGCCAGCCAGTTCCTGGCCGCCAGGCCGGCTGATGCCGTGCAGGAAATTGTTGAAAATTCCAACCTGGCGCAAAACTATGCACTGGCCGGAATGACGGATGAATCTGTCAAGATGCTTGACCCTCTGCTCGCAGGCCCCGGTGACTATTCGGTCAAATGGCTGAAACTGGACCCGTACTTTAACAGAATCCGCGAACAGCCCGAGTTCATGGCATTGATGGAGCGATACAGATGAGCTTCATCAAAGAACCCGTAGGGTGGACATTCATGTCCACCGGGCCAGAACCCAAATCACGGGAAACACATAAATGGACATTCATGTCCACCGGGCCAGAACCCAAATCACGGGAAACACATAAATGGGCATTCATGTCCACCGGGCCATGCCTGGAATTACAGGAAAGCAACGAACCTCCTGAACTCGTTGAGCCCGACATTCGGGTGCTTTTTTGTTTGCCGGGTGGTGGTTCAACTAACACCGACACGGTGGACATGAATGTCCACCCTACGGGGCGATTATGAGCTTTATTAATGAATTAAAGCGCCGTAACGTCTTCAAGGTTGCGGCTGCCTATGCCATCGTTGGCTGGCTGATCATGCAAGCCGGCGAGGTCATGAGCCCGGCGCTGAACCTGCCGGGCTGGGTTAACTCCATGCTGGCCTTTTTCCTGATCCTGGGCTTCCCGCTGGCGATGTTTTTTGCCTGGGCGTTTGAGATGACGCCTGAGGGAATCAAAAAGGAAAAGGATGTCGACCGCTCGCAGTCCATGACCAGCGTTACCGGCCAAAGACTGAATTACACGATCATTGCTTTGCTGGTGGCCACACTGGGCTACTTTGCGGTTGATAAGTTTGTCCTGCAACCACAGACTACGGATGTTTCTTCACCTGTTGCCAGCGACAGCGGCGATACGCCCGGGGACAACTTCCAGACCATCGCCGTGCTGCCTTTCATCAATATGAGCGAAGATGCCAGCAATGAATATTTCTCCGATGGCCTGACTGAAGAACTGCTTAATATCCTTGCCAAGATAAAAGAGCTGCGGGTGGCCGGGCGCACTTCATCGTTTGCCTTCAAGGGTAAGAACGACGATTTAAGAATCATCGGCGAAAAGCTGAACGTCAGCACCATTCTCGAAGGCAGCGTACGCAAAGCCGGTAAGCGCGTGCGTATTACCGCGCAATTGATCAATGTCGAAGATGGCTACCACCTGTGGTCTGAAACCTACGACCGCGATCTCGATGATATTTTCGCTATCCAGGACGAGATCGCTCGTAAGGTTGCTGCAGCATTGCGCATCACGCTGCTCGGCGAGGATGAAGCGCGGCTTGAACAAGTTGCCAGCACCGATATCAGCGCCTATGACACCTACCTTCAGGCCATGCAGGGTCTCCACGAAGGGGGCTACGTTTCATTGAACAACGCCACTGAAAAATTCCAGCAGGCACTGGCACTGGACCCGGCCTTCGCCCCGGCGAAGCTAGGCCTCATCGCAACCTGGTACAAACTGGCGCAAACCGGTGCCATCACCCGGGCCGAAGCCTTAAGACAAGGCTTACCGCTGCTTGAAACGGTGCTGGCCGAGCAGCCAGACAATAGCGAGGCCCGTATTCAACTGGCTCTGTTACTTGTTTATCAAGGAAACTTCCAGGCAGCCGAAGCCGCGTTTCTGGCCGCGCTCGATGCCGACCCGCGCAATGCCACCGGCTTGCAGGAATTTGGCCGGTACCTGTTTGACCGCGGACAGACCGAACGGGGCATGCAACTGATCGACGCGGCCCTGGAAATAGAACCCTACGACACCCAGGTATTGTGGGATCACTGCCAGACCAATGCCTACACGCAGAATGTTGAGGCGTCGTTGTCATCCTGCACGCGCATCAGGGAATTGCTACCCAATAGCCCGACGGGCTGGTATGGATGGGCACTTGCTCATTTATATGACGGCGACATTGCACGTGCGGCAAAGGGTTATGCCGATGCCATCGAACGCGACCCGGACGACTACGAAATGCTGTCTGCGATGACCCGGTTCTGGTTGCACCTCGGTGATGTGGGCCGAGCTGAGCAATGGCAGCAACGTGCCGATGCGATTGGCGCTGGACAACCCGTACCAATATGGTCGCGTATTAGTCTTTATCAGTACCGCGAACAACACCATCTGGCGCTGAAGCTTGCGCAACAGTCCCTCGACAGACAAATAGAAGGCCGCTTTGGCAGCAATAGTGGGCTGCGCCAGACGTTGGCGTTTGAACTGGGCCGCACTGGAGCTTATCAAACTGCGCTTAAACCATATCAGCAGTCGTTTGCATGGGTGTTTGAAACGCCGCTCGATCCGCCCGCTAATGTCAGCACACAGGTTAACGACATTCTTCAGATCGCCGCACTGCTCAAGCTCGCAGAACCGCTTTCAGAGCGCCCGGCAGAGCTGCTGGAAATTGCCGAGCAGCACGCAGATCAATACCCGCCGGGCGCAGGAATCTGGACTGCCGATATAACCCGGGCAGCCATCGCCACCATCCGTGGCCAAACACAAACAGCCCTTGAGTTATTGAACAGTGCCTGGGACAAGAAATGGCGGATAACCTTGCCAGAAATATTACTCAATGACGTCATCTTCACACAACTGGCCGGCGAACCAGGCTACCAGTACCTGCTGGCCCGCTTTGATGCCGAAATGGAACGTCAGCGCAAAGTGGCATATGAATTGATGGGGATTGTGAAATGACAAGATACCTAGGGTGGACATTCATGTCCACCGGGCCAGAATCCAAATTACAGGAAATTGGCAGGTCGTTTGCATTCACTACACGGCGGTTCAATCAAGGCTGCCAGGAAGGTGCATTTTTATTTGCCGATAGGTGGTTTTTTAAATACCGACCCGGTGGACATGAATGTCCACCCTACGGGGGCTTCGATGAGCTTTTTTGCTGAATTAAAACGCCGCAATGTTTTCAAGGTAGCTGCCGCCTATGCCATTGTCGGCTGGCTGATTATGCAGGCGGGCGAGGTGATGAGTCCGGCGCTGAACCTGCCGGGCTGGGTAAATTCCATGCTCGCGTTTTTCCTGATCCTCGGCTTCCCGTTGGCAATGTTTTTTGCCTGGGCGTTTGAGATGACACCGGAAGGGATCAAAAAAGAAAAGGACATTGACCGAAGCCAATCCATCAACCATGTAACCGGGCAAAAGCTGAACCACACGATCATTGCCTTGCTTGCCGTTGCGCTTGTATATTTTGTTTGGGAGTCGCGTTTCCAGACTAGTGATGATGTCCCGTCAAATACTGGTGTTGAATTGGTTGAAAAGCATTCGGATGCACAAACGGGTCCCGACGTTTCCGCGGCAACGCCAACCAGCCTGACACCGGATAAAAACTCTATTGCTGTTTTGCCGTTTGCCAACCGCAGCAATCTGCCGGACGACCTGTTCTTCACGGACGGCATCCATGACGATTTATTAACCCAGTTGGCCATGATTGAGAATCTGAAGGTCATATCGCGCACCTCGGTCATGAGCTATCGCGGCAGCAGCAAGCAGATTCCCGAGATCGCGCGGGAACTGGGCGTGGCCACTATTCTGGAAGGTGGCGTGCAACGTGCCGGCAAGCGCATACGCATCAATGCACAGTTGATCGACGTGGCCACCGACGAGCACCTGTGGGCTGAGACCTTCGACCGTGAAATGACGGTCGAGAACATCTTCGAGATTCAAACCGAGATCACCCGTCGGATCGTTGCGGCAGTCCGTGGTGAACTGACCAACACGGAATCAGAAGCGCTGACGCAGCTACCCACCCAAAGCCTTGAGGCCTATGAAGCCTACATGCATGCCAAGGCAACAATCAACCTGGCCGCTTATACGGCAGAGAAGTATCTGCTCGCCCAACAATGGGCCGAAAAGGCAGTGGCCATTGATCCCGGCTTTGGCCTGGCTTGGGCCATCCTGGTAGAAGCCCACGTGCAGGCGGTTTGGATTGGGTACGATAGATCGGATGAACGATATGAGGCTACATCAAAGGCCCTGGAGCGAGCCATGGCCGAAGCCCCGGACGCCGCACAGACCCAGGCAGCACGCGGAGAATATCTCTATCGGATAAAGGCTGACTACCCGGCAGCGCTGGAGGCCTTTGAAAAGGCTTCCGAAAAACAACCCGGAAATGCCCACTTTATGTTCCTGGTGGCAATCACTCTGCGACGCATCGGTGAATTTGACCCTGCGATCGTTGCTTTCGAGAAAGCACTGCAACTGGATCCAGCCAATACCCAGTCAATTTCTGACTACCTGATCACGTTGTGGTTCAACCGTGACTATGAAAAGGCTATCCCGCTCGCAGAGCAAGCCATACAACGGTTTCCTGATGAAGGGGATCTGAAGTCTCATCTGGCTATAATGTATATTGATGGTAAAGGGGATCTGAGCAGGGCCCGCGCCCTGTTGGATAAAATGACACCTGAAGCCGGGTTCGCATATGTGAGCCTGGCGACCACATTACCACTGCTCGAACGGGATTTCGACCAGGCATTAGATGCCTGGGATATCCCCGAGGTCATCAAATTCTCGAATTATCGTGGTAGCTCGCATGGCTGGCGCGGCCGGGCCCTGGGAGAGATTTATTACCTGCGCGGGGAGCCAGAAAAAGCGGCCGATGTGTTGCGCGAGTTTATTGCCACTGAAAACTCGATTGGTATAACGGTACCGAGGAGTCGCGCCTACCAACTGAGCAACCAGGCACTGGCTTTAGCGCTACTGGGCGACTCGTCGGAGGCACAGTCGTTAATGGACCAGGCGATCACCGCCATTGAGAACGTGGGTGATGGTCTGGCGAGCAGTGCAATCCAGGGAATACACGCACGGCTATTAGCCATCACCGGTCAGCGCGAACAGGCCCTGGCGGAGATTGAACGCCTGATCGATACACCGGGCAGCTTTCTGAGCCGCTGGAAGTTGACACTCGACCCCCGCTGGGACTTCTTCCGTGACGATGATCGTTTCAATGAACTGATCCGCCCGCAAGGTGTTGCGGGAACCACACCCGAGCGGCAAGCAGGTGACGGATCATGAGTTTCTTTGCTGAACTAAAACGCCGCAACGTCATCAGGGTGGCTGCCGCTTACCTCATCGTCAGCTGGCTGATTATGCAGGCGGGCGAGGTGATGAGTCCGGCGCTGAACCTGCCGGGCTGGGTAAATTCCATGCTGGCTTTCTTCCTCATTCTCGGCTTTCCAGTTGCGATAGTGTTTGCCTGGGCGTTTGAAATGACGCCGGAAGGTCTGAAAAAGGAAAAAGAGGTCGACCGTTCTGATTCTATCGCCAATGTAACCGGCCAAAAACTGAACTACACCATTATTGTTTTGATGGCAGTGGCCCTTGCGTATTTTGCCTGGGACAAGTTTGCCGCCAGCCCCGCAAACGGAGTAGGGCAAGCTCAGGAAACAACAGCGGCCGATCTGACCGTAGCTTCAAATGATTCAGTCGAGAGCCATCCAGACAAAAAATCCATCGCTGTTATACCTTTCCGTAACCGCAGCGCAAACGAGGAAAATGCCGAATTCTTCTCGGATGGCGTGCATGATGAGCTACTGACCAATCTTTCCAGAATATCAGAACTGAAAGTCATCTCGCGCACCTCGGTCATGAGCTATCGCGACACCACCAAAAACCTGCGCCAGATCGGTGAAGAACTGGGCGTTGCTAATATTCTGGAAGGGGGCGTGCAACGGGTGGGGAATACGGTTCGGATCAATGTCCAATTGATCGATGCAGCCACTGATGAACACCTGTGGGCAAAAACATACGACCGCGAATTGAGTACAGAAAACATTTTCGCGATCCAGACAGAAATTGCACAGTCGATTGCCAACGCCCTTGAAGCAACCTTGACCCCCGGGGAACAACAATTGCTCGCAAAAATACCGACGGCCAATCTGATGGCCTATGACAACTTTTTAATTGCCAGGCAGTTGAACAATCGTGGCAACTGGCAGGACCTCAGAGAAGCACAGGCTTATCTAAATAAGGCCATAGAACTGGATCCTGATTTTGCCCAGGCTTACACATTGTTGGCAAGAACCTATAATCAACAAATAAACACCGGTGCAGTGACGCTGCAAGAGGTCAAAGCCGGCTGGGAAGCAGCCATTCAAAAAGCACTGTCTCTTGATTCAGATAGCGCAACCACCCAGGCCGCTTATGCCCAGTTTTTGTGGATGAACAAATTGGAAGGGGTAAATGAAGCCTTTGAAAAAGCACGCCAACTGGAACCGGCCAATGCTGACATCATGGCAATGCATGCTCAGTACTTGCGCAGAACCTCTCAATTAGAACGCGCACTGCAAACCCTCCAATCCGCCCGCGAACTGGACCCCGTTTCAATCCGTGTTTTATTCGGCCTGGCCAGAATCTATGAATTGCGTCGTGAAACAGACAGGGCCCTGAAACTATACGCCAGGATACGCCAGATCGACCCTGCCAACCCGAGTGGTATTGGCCCCGTTTCCGGCGTGTATATGACCATCGGGGATATAGTGCAATCCACCAGGTGGCTTTTCAAGGCCATTGAAGTCGACGCGGAAGATTCGGACCTTTCTAACTTTGTTGCCCGTGCATACAGTGATTTCGAGGACTATCATTTCGAGGACTATCAGCGCGCCTATCAGTGGTTATCCTGGATCGAACAAAACCAGAGTTTTAATCCCCTGACAGTTGCAGGTTTGGCAGAACTGGATATCTATGCGGGCCATACTGATACGGCGGTAGAACTGGCCCAGCAGACCCTGGATGGAAAAACATCCAACCGTTGGTATTCTGAGGAGATAGCCTTCAGAATCCTGCTCATATGGGCAACCGAACATTCCCAGGCGGGTGCTGCATTGGAATGGGTGAGGCAATCACGCCCGGATTTGCTCGAATCAACGCCGCATATTGATGACAGAAACCTGCTACAAGCCGTTGATACTGCCCATTTGCTACAGATGGATGGTCAGAACGCATTGGCAGAAAACTTGCTCAAGGTCGTTATTGCAGTTTATGAAGATCCTTATGCACTGCCCGAAAGCTGGGCAGTAACGGCCAAAGCACAGGCACTTGCACTGCTCGGTGAAAAGCAGGCAGCCCTGGAGGAGCTTCGCAAACAGGTCGATAACGGCTGGCGGGTGCTCTGGCGTCTGAACACCGAACTCAATCCGAATTTCGAGTCGCTGAAAAATGACCCGGAGTTTCAGGCCATCATTGATTTCCTGCGTAAGGACATGGCCAGGCAGCTTGAGGAATTACGAGCCATGGAAGCCAGCGGGGAAATCCCGATGCCGCCGGGGGAAGAAATATCATGATCCGATTCGTAGGTAAGCAACAGACCCTACGGTGTTACCGATGAGCTTTTTCAACGAACTCAAACGCCGCAACGTGATCCGCGTGGGTATTGCCTACCTGATCGGTGCCTGGCTGTTATTGCAGATCTCTGACGTGGTGCTGAATAACATCGCGGCGCCCGGGTGGGTTTTCAAAGCCATCATGTTGCTGGTCGGTATTGGCCTGCCCATCTCATTGTTCATGGCCTGGGCTTTTGAACTAACCCCCGATGGGGTTAAACGTGAATCAGAAGTAGATCGCTCGCAGTCTATCCGGCAGAAAACCGGGCATAAGCTGGATCGTGGGATTATTGTGGTGCTGGTGTTTGCGCTGGCCTATTTTGTTTGGGAGTCGAGGCTCCAGGAAAGCGACGTCATTCCCGCGAAAGCGGGAACCTCACAAAGCCCGTTCCCGCCCGGGCAGATTCCCGCTTCTGCGGGAATGACGGGGGATTCTGCGGGAGTGACGCCTGAAAATTCCATCGCCGTGCTGCCTTTCGTCAACATGTCCTCTGACCCTGAAAAGGAATACTTCTCCGACGGCATCACCGAGGAAATCATCAATGCCCTGGTGAAAATACCCGGCCTGTCAGTACCGGCCCGCACCTCCGTTTTCGGTTTTAAGGGCGAGCAGGGTGATGTCCGCAAAATCGGCCAGCAACTGGGGGTGGCGCATGTTCTGGAAGGCAGCATCCGTTCGCAGGGCAATCAGGTACGCATTACGGCACAGCTCATCAAGGTGGATGACGGCTTCCACCTGTGGTCGGAAACCTACGATCGAAAGCTCGACAACATCTTTGCGGTACAGGAAGAAATCGCTACCTCCATTGCCCGCGTACTGACCGGTGAACTCGGCTTGGATGTGGTTACCGTGCCCAACCAGACCCGCAATATGGAAGCCTACGACAGCTACCTGCAGGGCCGTGCCCTGTTGCATAAACGCGGTGCAGCAAACCTTGAGCAGGCCGTGGCGCTTTTCAAACGAACGACAACGCTCGACCCGGAATTCGCGCCGGCCTGGGCCGCCATGGCGCTGACTTACTCCGTGATGGGTGAGGACAACAGGCAACCTGACCTGATTATCAGCACAGCTAAACATGCACTTAGCCTGGACTCGAAAAATGTTGATGCACTGGATGCATTGGCCAGTGCGTATCGTGATAACTGGCAGTGGACCGAAGCGGAACACATTTTTAACCAGGCCCTGGCCATTGATCCGCAATCTTCTGAATTGCTGGAAGACTACATGGAGTTTCTGGCCAGCGTCGGGCGCCTGCCAGAAGCGCTGGCCGTGGCCGAACGGGGCTATTCGATCGATCCTTTGCTGGTTCCATTGGTGGATGGCTACGTTTGGGCGCTGATGGCCGATGGGCAGTATGCCCGAGCCATCGAAGTGATCGATCAATGGGGTAAGGCCACCAACCGTGATCAGATTCCGACCTACTGGTTCGGAACTTACTGGAAAATGATTCCGCTACTGGCCAGCGGTGACAGGGTGGCGACCGCTGCGATGGCCGCAAAATTGAGCCCGGAGGTTATGTCCACCCCGGTCAGAACGGCAACCATTGCTTTGCTGAACGATGCCAGCAATGAGCGCGCACGCGACCTGCTGCGTTTGGCCATCAGCGCCCCGATGGAGTCTGCCAGCGGCACCTATCTGACCGATGGCCATTTCGCCAGAATGGTATTGGCGCAATCCAATGACACCGACTTTGTGTTCGAATCAAATATTACCCGACATCAACAACGGGGCTTTGGCAGCATCGAAGACATCTGGTCACCAATTTATGCTCCGCTACGGCCACATCCGCGCTTCGGCGAACTCCTCGAACTACTTAACTTGCCCAAATACTGGGACCAGGTCAGCTGGCCCGATTTCTGTCAGCGCAAGGATGATGGAAGGATTGTTTGCAAATGAGCCCTTTTGCCGAACTCACACGCCGTAATGGTCCCAACACTTGCTTCGCAAACGTAGGGTGGACATTCATGTCCACCGGGCCAAAGCCCAGATTACAGGAAATTGGCAGATCATTTGCATTCATTGCACGGCGGTTCAATCAAGGCTGCCACGAAGGTGCGTTTTTGTTTGTCGGCAGGTGGTTCAGTCGATATCGACCCGGTGGACATGAATGTCCACCCTACGGGGGCTTCCTATGAGCTTCTTTGATGAGCTAAAACGTCGCAATGTGATCCGTGTTGGCATTGCGTATGTCATCGTTGCCTGGCTGGTGCTGCAATTTTCTGATGTGGTGCTGAATAACATTCAGGCACCCGGTTGGGTGTTCCAGGTCATCATGCTGGTGCTGGGTATTGGCTTCCCCATCGTGCTGATTATGGCCTGGGCGTTTGAAATGACATCGGAAGGCATCGAAAAGGAAAAAGACGTCGACCGTAGTCAGTCCATCACCACTAAAACCGGGCGAAAACTCGACCGCAGTATAATTGCAGTACTGGTGATTGCACTGGGCTATTTCATCTGGCAATCCCAAATCCCCGACGACTCTGCCGGATATTTGGGGTCAGAGTCAAATTCTCAGACCGAGCACTCACAATCGGGTCACGACCTTAGCGAGAATTTGACTCTGACCCCAAATATCCAGGAACCCTCAATCGCTGTTTTGCCCTTCGTTAACATGAGTGCAGATCCAGAACAGGAATTCTTCTCAGACGGCATTTCCGAGGAAATCCTTAACGTACTGGTACGCGTCGAGGGCCTCAAAGTCGCCTCACGCACCTCCTCGTTCACCTATAAGGGCAAAGACCTCAATATTCCCGAGATCGCCAAACAACTCAAGGTTGGAAATATTGTTGAAGGCAGCGTGCGCAAATCCGGCAACCGGGTGCGCATCACGGCGCAGTTGATCAATACCGATGACGACCGCCACCTGTGGTCGGATACCTTTGATCGCGAACTGACCGATATCTTTGCCATCCAGGACGAAATCGCCAGAGCAATTGTCAATGCGCTAAAACAGGAACTGCATGTCGGCCTGGAAGCGGTCAAAGTTGAATCCGTTACCCAAAACCTGGACGCCTATGAACTCTACCTGAAAGCCCGGGGGCTGTTTACCGCCCGACAGGATCTGGACGTCGCCAATCAGTTATTCCAGCAGGCAACCAAACTAGACCCGGACTTCGCGCAGGCCTGGGAGGGCCTCGCGGCATCGCAACAAGTTTCAAACGAATGGTTGTTAAACGATGGCATCGATCATCAACAACTGGCGATACGGGCCGCCGAAAAAGCCATCGCCCTTGATGCAAGCCTGTCCATGCCTTACGCCGTCCTCAGTCTGGCAAGCGCCCGTCAGTCACCACCGGATATTATAGCCGCGCGCAAGAATCTGGATATGGCCATCGCCAA